>JBEBKE010000014.1:0-28451 GCA_040079555.1 Sphingorhabdus sp.
TCCTGACTGGCTGGACTGAACAGCGATGAACCAGTTACCGATCTTCGTTACTTTGCGTGATCGCAATGTCATGTTGATCGGCGATGGTGAAGCAGCGGACGCAAAACGCCGACTGATCGAGCGCGCAGGCGGGTGTTGCGTCGCTGAAGGCACATCCGGTGTGATGCTGGCATTTGTAGCAGTCGAAGAGCGAGCGGAAGCTGCGACGATAGCATCACGTTTGAAAGCGACCGGCTTGCTCGTGAACGTCGTCGACCAGCCTGTATTATGCGACTTTACCACCCCTGCGATTATTGACCGTGACCCGGTGTTGATCGCCATCGGCACTGGCGGCGCATCGGCGGGATTGGCCAAAGCGTTACGCCAGCGGCTGGAGGCTTTGTTGCCCCAAAATCTGGGCTCGCTTGCCAATGGATTATCGGCGATGCGGGATTCCATCCGTCAGAAATGGCCTGATAATGTCGCGCGGCGTAAAGCCATCGATGATGCGTTGAGCGAGGCGGGTATCCTTGATCCGTTGGCGGATATTGATGAGCCTGCGATCAATGATTGGCTTTCCCAACCCAGTACAGCAAGGCCCGACAATGTCATCGCACTGGCATTGACCTCATCTGACCCTGACGAGCTAACATTGCGCCAAGCGCGGTTGTTGGGACAGGCAGATCATATTTTTTATGACGATGGTTTTCCAATAGCTATCGTCAATCGGGCACGCGCCGATGCCACGCGGAACGTCGGTTCAGTGCCTGAGCCGCCGCCCGCTGGACTGGTATTGACGCTGCAGCTGAATGACCGAGGGGATGCGGTATGACTGGCCGATTGTCTAACGAAAGTCCGATGTTGATCTTTGGCTGCGGGAATATGGGGCGTGCGATGCTTGATGGCTGGCTGCGCGGCGGAATCGATCCCGGCTGCTTTGTGGTCGTTGACCCTTATGCGCGTGAACTGCCCTTGGGCGTGCTGCATGTCGCAGACAGCAAGGCGTTGGATCGGCAGTTTTCGCTCGCCCTATTGGCTATTAAGCCGCAGCTGTTTGAGTCTGCTTCTGCTGATTTTGCGCGGTTGTTAAAGCCCGACGCGATAGTGCTATCGATATTGGCAGGCACGCGGCTAGCGGCGCTGGAGAGCGCTTTGCCGAACAGGGCGGTTATCCGCTTAATGCCCAATCTGGCTGCAGCGATTGGGAAATCTCCGATGGGGATGTTTAGCGCAGCATCGGTCGACCAAAAGGCAATCGTCAGCTTGGTACGTCCGCTTGGCACATCGTTTTGGTTGCCAAGCGAAGATCAGATGGACGCGGTGACGGCGCTAGCGGGTTCTGGCCCAGCATTTGTGTACCGGTTTATCGACGCGCTGGCGCAGGCGGGCACAGAGCTGGGCTTGGACGAGGCGGCGTCGTTGGGCCTTGCAAAAGCAATGGTCGAAGGTTCTGCCTTGCTCGCAGCCGCCAACGACGAAAATCCGGAAACGCTGGCGCAGCGTGTAACAAGCCCGGGCGGAACGACCGCCGCTGGTCTAGCCGTTCTTGACGATAATGATCAGCTAAAGAATTTGATGCTAGCAACGTTGACCGCAGCGCGCGATCGCGGTGCGGAACTGGCCAAAAGCTGAAATCAAAAGGCCGCCTTAGGGTCAGGATCTATTAAATAGATCGTCGAGGCGTCAAAATGGCAAAGATGTCGGAGCAAAATGTCCGCGGCAGACAGTCTTTCTGCCTGCAAGGGCATTTTGTTTCGAGATCGAAGCCATTTTGACGTCCTGCGGATTTGACCCATTTTGTCCATTGCTTCGTTGGCAAGCTCGGACATAAACCCACTATGCCCGTCACTTGCCGTCTCGCACTGAACAAAATGGCCTCAAACCTCGACGGTCTATTTAATAGGTCCTGACCCTAGTTTCCCAAAGCGGCCTCAATAAAAGCGTGATCCCGAATTAACGGTAGAAAATGTGATTATCGATGGTGCCCATGCGCTTCAACCGCCAACCGGGGGAGACATAACGCGCATGGAAGAATAAAGCACCTTCGACAGGGCTTTTCCAGCTGCCGTCGAGGGCAATTTTGCTGATCGCTACAGCGTTTTTCCAGTTTGAACTGCCCGTATCGATGCGGGGCATTTTGCCGCCACGAACGAACGAGAACTGGCTCGGTTGATACACAACGCCGCAGATGGATGAAGGAAAACGGCCCGATTTAGAACGGGCCAGAACGACGCGCGCAACAGCCAATTGGCCAGCCAGCGATTCGCCTTTCGATTCGAAGTAAACTGCGCCAGCAAGGCAGCGCGCTTCGGTGTCTAGCTCGGTCGCTGCACCATGGCTTTTGACGAGTTCGGCTAGGCTGGACGCATTCACCGGCGCCGTGTCAATTTCGGCTTCTTCAGGAGCCAGAACTTGTGGAGTCGCTCCACCGGTACCGCTTGTAAAAATAATGTCTGTGCCGGAAGGCTTCAGCGCGGTGTCGCGCGCAGCCGCATCAGCAACAAGGACGGAAGTGTCGATAGTAATGGTATCAGCAGCGAGCTGGCTATCGGCACCATCAGCACCAAAAGCTAAACCTGCGCCGGAAAAGCTCGCGCCCGACAGCAGTGTAAGCGAAAGAACCGCGATAGGAGCGGCTTTGCGAAGAGATATCATTGTAATCGTTCATTGTGCGGCTGCGGAGCCAATCGCGCGGAAACTCAAAACAAATGCGCGATTTCATCCACTTCCGTCTTGCGTGTTTGCTTGTTCGGACACACCCCTGAGCCGATATAACAACCTTCGCTAAGTAGCCCGCACATTTATTGTGCAATGCAGCAAAGTCAACCCTGGCGGGCCAAAAGTCCGTCCAACCGTTCATCAAACGCGACGTCTAGTTCCAAAACCCACAAATCGCTATCTTGAGCGATGCGGCGGTCCAGATATTCCGATATTTTCTGTTCATTATCAACATCTTGATCGAAAACGCGTTGCCAGTTTTGACTGCCGTTCGGGCTTGGAAACTGCTCGAAAAGCGCGGGATTGCGCCCTTTAACGCGCGTGACAAGCAGCAAAACGCCCGCGATTGGGTCACCTTTATGCAGCACTGCAGCAAAGTCGCCCAAAGCAGAAACCTGCCGGATCATCGCCGACACCCGCATATGGGTCGCGAGCCGAGGCTCAGGCGGCATCGCGCTCCTCAAAACCCGCAAGCAAAGCGTAAAGTGCATCGCTGTCTTTGGCTCCGCGCAATTGTGCACGGCTCGCCTCGTCACGGAACATGCGCGAAACTTCGGCGAGAGCTTTCAAATGACCAGCGCCATCATTCACCGGCGAAAACAGCGCAAAGACCAGATCGACAGGCTCGTCATCGATCGCATCATATTCAATCGGCTTGTCCAGCCGGACAAATACGCCAACCGGCCCGTCGATGCCATCGACCTTGCAATGCGGAATCGCGGTTCCACCGCCAAAGCCGGTTGGCCCCAGCCGTTCGCGCTCGACGAGCGACTCTTGCGCTCGCTCAGCGTCGAAGCCGTAATTGTCCGCTGCCAACGCGGCAACGGTCGATAATAAAGCGTCTTTGTCAGCGGATTTCACGTCTGAAACCACGGCGCCGTCCAAAAGGCGGGTTGTAATCCGAATCATGTCTGTCTCTTCGCTTGTGCTGGTGTCAGCCGAAAGCGAGCTCCGAAATTATTGAATCATAAAGGAAGTTATTGAATGATTCGGCCGAATTCTATGCTGCAGATTTCGGCTCTACCCATCCAATGGTACCATCGTGGCGGCGGTAAACCATATTATGTGCGCCAGTTCCACTATTTTTGAACATCAAAGCCGGTGTGTTGCGCAGATCCATGAGCATGACTGCATCAGAGACGGTTGATTCGGGGATATCGGTGCGCATTTCGGCAACAATTGCCGGAGCGTCGGGTGGCGTCGCATCCGCGTCGGAATCGCCTGCATCAAACACAGTGTAAGCCGCCTCTTCTTCACGCGCAGCATAAGCCGTTTGCTCGTGCCGGTCCTGAAGCCGGCGCATATAACGGCGCAGCTGCTTATCGATTTTCTCTGAAGCGCTATCAAAAGCGATATGTGCGTCAACCGCTTCGGAATGGCCTTTCAACACCAGCCCATGCATCACGTGCATTACAATGTCGCAGCTAAACCGGTCATGCGGCGCGCGACCAAAAGTGACGTTCGACGATAACGCTTTGGAAAAATACTTCGCCACCATCGCGCTCAGCCGAGTCTCGACATGGGTTTTCAGTGCTGTGCCTGTTTCAAGCTGATGACCGGCTACTCTGATGTCCATATCGGTACTCCTTCTTCTTGTTGAACTGTGCAACGCAAATGATGGTCAAGGCTGCCTTATGGGGTCACGTCCATTCCAAATTGCATCGGGTATATTTGCGACGAAAGCGCGGTGTCGCTCAAGCTCCGTTTCCAAAGGTTTAAAAACACGCGGCGCGCGAAACGGGCGATCAACGATGCGTAACCGTTGGTTTTGCGTATCTGATTGTTCCTGCGCCGTAGCTTCTGTCGCAAGCTCCAAACCAATCTGTTTGCCGCCGGTCAGCTCGATATAGAGTTGCGCCAGCAATTCGGCATCAAGCAACGCGCCGTGCTTTGTCCGATGGCTGCGATCTATGCCATAGCGCGAACAGAGCGCGTCCAACGACATTTTCCCCCCGGGGTGGCGGGCGCGGCCTAAGGCTATGGTGTCGATCATCCGCGCCATATCGACACGCGCGCGACCGCATTTTTCCAGCTCCATGTTGAGGAAGCCGAAATCGAAACTCGCATTGTGCGCGACTAACGGGCTGTCTGCAATAAACTCGAGCAGTTCGTCAGCCTTATCGCCGAACAAAGGCTTGTCGGACAGGAATGTGTCAGAAAGCCCATGCACTTGCTCAGCAGCTGCAGGCATCGGGCGTTTGGGATTGAAATAACAGTGGAAGGTTGGGCCTGTGATCACGCGGCCGATCATTTCGATGCAGCCAATTTCAACCATCCGGTCACCGGTTAACGGATCAAAACCTGTCGTTTCGGTGTCGAAGATAATCTCGCGCATTCTATGATAAGATATCGGCCTATTTATCGGAGACTGCAAGGGCATCGCGCAATTTTTTGACGAGTGCACGAACTTGGCACCGAGTGTGCTCAATCGATTGTCCGGTATCGATAACGGTATCGGCCTTTGCGCGCTTTTCGGCGTCAGGCGTTTGCAGCTTTAAGATGTTCTCAAATTTCTCAACCGTCACCCCAGGGCGTGAGAGCGCACGGGCGCGTTGTTGATCGGCGGGGGCAGAGACGACAACAATGTGATCGACATCCGCATGGCCACCCTTTTCAAACAGCAAAGGGATATCGAACACGATGATATCGCGATCAGTGTGATTGGCTAAGAACGCATTCCGCATTGCGCCCACTGCGGGGTGAATTATCGATTCAAGCTGCTTTAGTTTTTGCTTGTCGCCCAAAACCGCTGCGCCCAATTTTTGCCGGTCGACACCCTGCGGTCCCGTCGTTCCGGGAAATGCACTCTCGATTGCGGCAACAAGCAAACCACCCGCTTTTTGTAACTGATGAACAGCGGCGTCAGCGTCGAATACCGGAACGCCTTCATCCTCAAACATCGCTGCAACGGTCGATTTGCCCATCGCAATCGAGCCGGTGAGGCCAATGATTAAGGGGGGTTTACGGTCCGGGATCATCTCAGCAACAGCGCCCGCAATTCTTCATCGGCATCAGCCGGAGGGGCGACGCCGTAAAACATCTCAAACGCCAGTGCAGCCTGCCCGACCAGCATTTCAAGGCCGTACACGGTTTCCAATCCGCGTTGTTTAGCTGCTTTTAACAGCCCGGTTTCTAGTGGCGTGTAGACAATGTCATAGACGCACGCATCATCGGGCAATGGCGACAGATCAAGATCTAGCGGCGGCTGTCCAACCATGCCGAGCGGACTAGTGTTCACCACGAGCGCAGCAGGCGGAAGCGCCGCATCCATCGCCAACACTCGGCCTTTCAAGCCAAAATGAGCGAGCAAGGCCGCGGCTTTCAAAGGACTGCGCGCAAGTAAAGTGACGTCGCTGACGTCAGCCTGCGCCAAGGCGAACAAAATCGCGCGCGCTGCACCACCCGCGCCGATCACCGCAACAGGGGCACCCACCCAATCGATATCCGATATCGGTCCAAAGAATCCGGCAGCATCGGTGTTGGTGGCTTGCAACGCACCATCGCGATTACGAAAAATTGTATTAGCCGCGCCAATCGAATCGCGCACCCCACCGGGATCAGCGACATGATCGAGCACCGCCAGCTTGTGCGGGATCGTGACATTGCAACCACGCCAATCGGGATCGTTCGCGCGCTCGGCAAAATAGGTGGGCAACGCGTCAGCAGTGACATGATACGCGCGATAATCAGCGACGATACCCAGCCTTTGTAACCAAAATCTGTGAATCAGCGGCGATTTTGAATGGCTGATCGGGTCGCCAATCACTTCGGCATACAGTGTCATATCGCCAAAATTCCTCGTTCGCGCAAAAAGCTAAGCACCGGCAAAAGCGGCAGACCCATGATGTCGAAATGGCTAGCCTGAATTTGCGAGAACAGCTGCACCCCGGCACCTTCGATTTGATAGCATCCCACGCAATGCTTTATCGAATCCCAATGTGCGTCAACATAAGCCGCAATAAAATCATCCGATAACGGCCGCATCGTCATCCGCGATGTCGCGACAAAACGCCACACAGGTTCGCCGCGCTCAGCCACGACAGCGGCAGAATAAAGCTTATGCGTTGCGCCTGCCATTTGGGTTAGTTGGGATATCGCTTGCTCAGGACTGTCGGGCTTATCCAGCAAAATGCCATCGGCGCATTCCAAAGTCTGGTCAGCGCCAATCACCAAAGCCGCCGGATTTTTCAGCGATAGCTTGACCGCTTTCGCCTCAGCCAAGGCGTCGGCGATATCCCTTGCACTAACATTCTGATTTAAAAAACTTTGTTTAACAGCATCTTCGTCAACCATCGGCGCCATGGCGTCACATTCGACACCGGCGTTGGCCAGAATCATCCGCCGCGCGCTGCTGGTTGAGGCAAGGATCAGCTGCGTCATGCTTCAGTTCCATCTTGACCATGTCGGTCATTATAGAGGTTGATAATCGCCGCCGCGCTTTCTTCAATCGACCGCCGCGTGACGTCAATGACAGGCCAGCCATTGTCGGCAAACATCCGCCGTGCAAAGGCAATCTCGCGCTTCACCGCTTCTTCGCCGACATAGTCGGTATCGGGAGTCTGGTTCAGCGACAACAGCCGGTTCCGCCGCACCTGCACCAGCCGGTCAGCACTGGTCACTAAGCCCACAACCAGCGGATGCTTCAATGAATAAAGCGTTTCCGGCGGTGGAGACTCTGGCACAATAGGAATGTTGGCTGTCTTATAACCCCGATTGGCGAGATAGATGCTCGTCGGCGTTTTCGATGTGCGGGAGACTCCGGCCAATACGATATCGGCAGCTTCCCAATTCTGGTGATTCAAGCCGTCATCATGCGCAATCGTGAACTGGATGGCATCGACGCGCGCAAAATAGGCATCATCCAGCGCATGCTGCCGCCCAGGCCGAGCCTTTGCCTCTTGCCCCAATATCCCCGACAACGCATCGCTAACGGCATCAAGCGCAGCGACCGCCGGAAGCCCAAGCGTCCGGCAGCGGTCCTCCAGCTTTCTTCGCATCGACAGATTGACCAGAGTAAACAGCACCAACCCGGGATGCGCCGCCACATCGACCAAAATCCGGTCCAAATGCGATTCAGACCGCACCATCGGCCAGAAATGTTTGATAACCTCAATATCGTCAAATTGCGCCAGCGCGGCTTTGGCAATATTCTCAAGCGTCTCGCCCGTGGAATCGGATAGCAGATGGAGATGGATGCGGTCTGACAAATTTTTCGCCCTTAGGGTCAGGAACTAAGCACAGCATTGTGGGCGGGCTGGGGATAAATCAAGGGACAAAAATATCGGTGCAATCTGTGCCCCGCCCCTCCCGATTCCATTCTGGATTCGGCCACAGGCCATCCACAGGCCGACTAGCCTTTCCACAGCATGTGCATAACAGGCATAAGGTTTTCGAATCGTGAGAGTCAGCAGCCGATCCTGAGTCAATCTGTTGGCAAAATCGGTAGCGGAGCTTAAAGGCGGTGCTTACCCACAACACAACATCTATCATCATCCTTATTATCTTTAATTATATATGATTGGAGTCCTGCATGACCTCGGTTGGTCAAAAACCTTTGCTCGACGTTTTAAACGGAGCAGTGCTCGACGTTCCACCAATGTGGTTGATGCGTCAGGCTGGACGGTATCTTCCAGAATATCGGGCTTTGCGGGCAGAGAAAGGCGGGTTTTTGGAGCTTGCTTATGACAGCGATTGTGCGTGCGAGATAACCTTGCAACCGATCCGCCGTTTCGGCTTTGATGGTGCGATTCTGTTTTCCGACATCCTCGTTATCCCGCACGCAATGGGGCAGGATTTATGGTTTGAAGCGGGCGAAGGTCCAAGGCTTGCACCCAAGTTGGTGGAAAGCAATTGGCGCGATTTGGTGCCGCAGCCCGGGCGGCTTGATCCGATTTACGACACGGTGCGCAAAGTCAAAGCCGCTTTGCCAGAGAGTACGACCTTTTTGGGCTTTGCAGGAAGCCCGTGGACGGTCGCTACATACATGGTTGCGGGCCAAGGCAGCAAAGACCATGCTGACGCCCGGACGATGGCCTATGCGCAGCCGGAGGAGTTTGGCGCGCTGATCGATGCTATCGTTGCCAACACCGTCGATTATCTATCGAAACAGATTCAGGCGGGTATTGATGCGGTGCAGTTGTTTGACAGCTGGGCAGGGTCGTTATCGCCTGCGCAGTTTGACCGCTGGGTCATAGCCCCCAATGCGGCGATCGTTTCAGCGTTGAAGAAACTCCATCCGGATACGCCAATCATCGGCTTTCCAAAGGGTGCAGGTGCAAAGCTACTGGATTATGCCAATGGCGTCGGTGCAGATGCCATCGGGATTGATGAAACCATCGATCCTGTTTGGGCGAATGCAAATCTACCCAAAGGTCTGCCGGTGCAGGGTAATCTTGATCCGATGGCTTTGCTCGCCGGCGGTGAACCGCTCGAGCAAGCCGTGGACCGTATCCGCGCTGCCTTTTCTGGCCGCCCGCATATTTTTAACCTCGGCCACGGCATTTCCCAATTTACCCCCATTGCACATGTCGAAAAGCTGATTAGCTTAGTCCGAAATGGGTAACCAACGGGGCCCCGAACATGATGGACATCCTCAACGTGCTTTATAATTGGCTGACAGCGGCGCATCTTATCTTTGTGATATTCTGGATGGCGGGGCTATTCATGCTGCCGCGGTTCTTTGTTTATCATCAAGAAGCAGCTGAAGGTTCGGAGGAATCTGCGCGGTGGGTGGATCGCGAGACGCGGCTCATCAAGATCATCCTCAACCCTTCGATCATCATCGTTTGGATTTTAGGATTGTTGCTTGCGTGGCAAATTGGGGCGCTGTCCCAAGGTTGGTTCCATGTGAAATTGTTGCTGGTGCTTGGCGTGTCCGGCTATCACGGTTGGATGATTGGCTACGCCAAAAAACTAGCGCGCGGCGAACGGACGTTGAGTGGAAAACAGCTGCGTTTATTGAACGAAGTGCCGGGAATAGCGGCTGCTGCTATTGTGATTTTGGTCATCGTTAAGCCGTTCTGATTGACGAAACGTACCATTGCGTCTATTCGACGTCCCAAGCCCGTCCTGGGCGTGCGGCGCTGTTTTGTAACGCGCCACTTGATTTACACATTCTGACTGCTCGCATTTGACGCCAGCAATCCATCCTAAAACGGAACAATACATGCATTTAAAAGACCTAAAGGGCAAAAAACCCGCTGAACTCGTCTCGATGGCCGAAGAGCTGGAGATTGAGGGCGCATCGACTCTGCGTAAGCAAGACTTGATGTTCGCGATCCTGAAAGAAATGGCCGAAGACGGCGAACAGATTATGGGCGTCGGCACGATTGAAGTGATGCCCGATTCCTTTGGCTTCTTGCGCAGCCCTGAATCGAATTATCTGGCCGGCCCTGACGATATCTATGTGTCGCCCAACATGGTTCGCCAGTTCGGTTTGCGCACCGGCGATACGGTCGAGGGCGAAATCCGCCATCCGAAAGACGGCGAGCGCTATTTTGCGCTAACCAAAGTTTTGAAGGTCAATTTTGACGATCCCGACGCTGTCCGTCACCGCGTCAATTTCGACAATTTGACGCCGCTTTATCCAGACAGCAAGCTGACACTCGATAGCCTCGACCCAACGGTCAAAGACAAATCCGCCCGCGTCATTGACATCATCTCGCCGCAGGGCAAAGGCCAGCGCGCCCTGATCGTCGCACCGCCGCGCACGGGTAAAACAGTGCTGCTGCAAAACATTGCCAAAGCGATCACCGACAACCATCCAGAGGTGTTTCTGATCGTCCTTTTGATCGACGAACGGCCCGAAGAAGTCACTGACATGCAGCGTTCGGTGAAGGGTGAGGTAGTCTCCTCCACCTTTGACGAACCCGCTACTCGCCACGTTCAGGTCGCCGAAATGGTGATCGAAAAGGCCAAGCGTCTGGTTGAACACAAGCACGACGTCGTCATCTTGCTCGACTCTATAACTCGTCTGGGCCGCGCCTATAACACTGTCGTTCCATCATCGGGCAAAGTGTTGACCGGCGGCGTCGATGCCAACGCCTTGCAACGGCCAAAACGGTTCTTTGGCGCGGCGCGTAACATCGAAGAAGGTGGCTCGCTGTCGATCATTGCCACCGCATTGATCGATACCGGCAGCCGTATGGACGAAGTTATCTTTGAAGAGTTCAAAGGCACCGGCAACTCAGAAATCGTTCTGGATCGTAAGGTTGCAGATAAGCGTATCTTCCCAGCACTCGATGTCGGCAAGTCCGGCACACGTAAGGAAGAGCTGCTGGTCGAAAAGGACAAGCTGACCAAAATGTGGGTCCTGCGCCGCATCCTGATGCAGATGGGAACGATCGACGCGATGGAATTCCTGCTGGATAAGATGAAGGATTCCAAGACCAACGAGGACTTTTTTGATTCGATGAATCAGTAGAGCCTAGCGATGGCGACTAAGGCGGTTCGTGCGGTATTGACGGGCGGACCTGGCGCTGGAAAATCCACATTGTTGGAGGCTATGCGCGCCAAAGATGTGTGCATTTTTCCGGAAGCTGCGAGAGCAATTTTGCAAAGCCCGAACGGCATGACGATGCGGGCCGAAAGGCCGATGGAATTCGCCATGGCAATGCTCGACGCGGATCTGTTGGCGTGGGGCGCGGCGCATTCGGGTCTGTCCTTATATGATCGCGGATTCCCCGATATTGCCGGATTTTTGGAACTTGAGGGCTTGCCTATTCCGGCATCGCTGGAACGCATTTGCTATGAAAACCGCTATAGCGGACCAATTTTCAGGGCATCCCCATGGCTTGAAATTTACGCGACAGATACCGAACGAACGCAAGACTGGAACCAAGCAGTGGCGAGCGACGAAGCGGTCACGTCCGCTTGGCAACGATACGGCTACCAGTTGATTGATTTGCCACACGTATCAGTCACGCAGCGCGCGGACTTTGTTATGCGGCAGATAATGGAGGAGTTTGACCAATGATATTGGAGCATGCCTTACTGCAAGTGCGGTCTGGTGAAGAATCGGCGTTCGAGGCGGCGATGGCCGAGGCTAGGCCGTTGATCGCTGCCTCGCCGGGGTTTTTGGGTATCGAAGTCCACCCTGCAATTGAAGCGCCGGGGCTTTATCTGCTGTTGGTGCGCTGGGAATCGGTCGCCGACCATCGCGACGGATTTCGCCTATCGGCGCGCTATGAACAATGGCGGGCCTTGCTTCACCGATTCTATGACCCTATGCCAAAAGTTGACTATTTCGGGGACCCGTTGTGATTGATTTGATTTTTACCGCCGCCGTTGCTGCGGCACCTTCGCTTGGCGGACCAGCCGATATTTGGGCCGCAATCGTCAAAGATTTTTCGAATATCGGCACTGCGTCGGCGTTCACCGCCTTTTTGCAAGTGTTGATGATCGACATCGTACTTGCGGGCGACAACGCGATTGTCGTTGGTGCTTTGGCAGCAGGCCTTCCGGCGGATCAGCGTAAAAAGGTCATTGCCATCGGTGTACTCGCGGCGTTGGTGTTGCGCGTGATTTTTGCCCTGATGGTCACATGGTTGCTCGGGATTGTTGGTTTGGTGTTCGCTGGCGGCGTGTTGTTGCTGTGGGTGGCGTGGAAAATGTACCGCGATCTGGGCGCTGACCATGCGACCGATTCCCCGGGATCCCCCGAAATTGCTGGCGACGAAAATTCTGGGATTAAGTCTTCGAAAAGCTTTGCCGCTGCAGCATGGGCGGTTGCGGTTGCTGATGTATCAATGAGCTTGGACAATGTTCTTGCGGTTGCCGGTGCGGCGAAGGACCATCCCGGCATCATGATCGTCGGTTTGATCTTTGCGGTCGCTTTGATGGGGATCGCCGCCAATATCATCGCGCAGTATATTGAGCGGTATAAATGGATTGGTTGGGTCGGCATGGCGGTGATTGTCTATGTCGCAGGCAAGATGATCTATGACGGCTGGGTTGATCCGCAACTGGGTGTTGGCCGTTATGTTTATGCTATGATCGGCGCGTAATGCCCGATCCATGGTGTGATCAACCCGAACTGTCGGGCGAACATGTCCAATTACGCCCAATGGTGCGCGAAGATGGTGCAGCGATTGTTGCAGCGGCAAGTGACGGTCGGTTGTGGGAATTATTTTATACATCAGTGCCCTGTGCCGATGATATTAAAGCTTATCTGGACAAGGCAAAGGCTGACAGCGACGCTGGCCGCGCCATGCCTTTTGTCGTCACCGATAAGGCGACTGGAGCGGTTGTCGGTGCCACCCGCTATATGCGGATGAATCGGGAGGCGCGGCGGCTGGAAATCGGCACCACTTTCTATGCCCAGTCAGTTCAGCGCACGCCGATCAACAGCGAAGCCAAGCTTTTGCTGTTGCGCCATGCTTTCGAGATCATGGATTGCCTGTGCGTCCAATTCCGCACTGACGCCTTTAACTTTGCCTCGCAACGCGCGATTGAACGGCTTGGCGCCAAAAAAGACGGCCTGTTGCGCTACCACAGCATTTTAAAAGGCCGGGTGCGCGACACGCTGGTCTATTCGATCCTCGCCACCGAATGGGAGGGTGTGAAGCGGAATCTGGAAATGCGGCTGGCGCGGGGTTAGGTAAGCCACTCCGCAAAAAATGCCGCCGTCCGTCCATCCGCCAATTGCGCCCCTGTTTCATCACGCCGGTTCCCCATTTCTGCGGCAAAACCGTGATCGAGTCCTGTATAGTCGTGCAAGACGACTTTGGGGTGTTCGTCGAGCGCTGCATGAATCGCAGCCTGCGCTTCTGGTCCGACAAAATGGTCAGCGGTTGGAATATGCAGCATCAACGGATTGGCGATGGCGTGGCTTTCGTTCAGCATGCCGTCAATCATGACGCCATAATAGCCGACCGAAGCCGATATACCGGTGCGTGCGGCGGCCATATAGGCCAGACGTCCACCCAGACAATAACCGACGCAGCCGACTTTATGTACAGCAGGCACGCCTAGTTCGCCGCGGCGAGTGGCAAGTATGGCCGCTTCGATATCCTTCACCGCGCTGTCCGAACCGTTGGTGTCGGCAAAGGTCTGGAAATAGCCAAAGGCCTCTTGTAACTGCACCTCGACATCGGGGTCCAGTTGGACACCGGGGGCAAAGCGCCAGAATATGTCGATTGCCACAGCAAGATAGCCTGCTGTGGCCCAATGATCGCATTTCTGCCTGATACCGGGATTCACGCCAAAGATTTCGGGTATGACGATTATTGCTGCCTTGGCGTCACCATCGGGCTTGGCAACATAGGCGCCGAAATGCGCGTCTTCATCTAAGGCTTTGATTTTGGTCATTGCTCCCATGGCGGCTCTCCTGAATAGAAATTTACGCCACCGACTTATGCGACTATAGACATGCTTGCAATCGGCGCAGGAGGATCAGCCCCATGAAATTCAACATCGAAGTCGACGCCACGCCCGAAGAAGTCCGCCGATTGGTGGGGTTGCCGGACCTGTCCGAGGTGCATGAGCTGTATTTGGACAAAATGAAGTCGGTCGCAGAGAAAGGTCTGACGCCTGATGTGGTGCAAGGCATGATCCGCAACTGGGTGCCGATGGGCGACCAGAGCATGGATATGATCAAGGGCCTGATGGGCGGATTGATGAGCGGCGGGTTGGGCGCGAAAGACAAGAAATAAGCCTGTTTCATGGATAATGCCGATACCATTTTCGCGTTGTCCAGCGGCGCGCCTCCCGCTGCGGTTGCAGTTATCCGAATCAGCGGCGGTGACGCACTGAATGCAGTTAAGGCGCTGTGCGGGTCGTTGCCTGTAGCGCGCCGTGCTTCGTTACGCCGCTTGGCGCGCGCCGATGGCATCGTGCTCGATGATGCTTTGGTGATCACTTTTCCCGGCCCAAACACCGCAACAGGTGAGGATCTGGCTGAACTCCACCTTCACGGTGGCCGTGCGGTCGTACGCGGCGTTGAGGAGGCTTTGGAGGCATTGCCGGGGCTCCGCCGCGCACAGCCCGGCGAGTTTACTCGGCGCGCCTTTTTAAACAATCGAATCGATCTCAACGAAGCTGAGGGGCTTGCCGATTTGTTGTCGGCGGAAACCGAATGGCAACGGCGTTCGGCAGTGCAAATGGCTGGTGGTGCATTCAGCAAAGCGGTTGAGCAATGGCGGGAGGATCTGCTTATTCTCACAGCTGGCGTTGAGGCACTGCTCGATTTTTCGGACGAAGACGATGTGTCACCGGAAGAAAATAACAAAATATCAAATAGTTGTATGTCACTCCATGACGTCATTCAACAGCATTTGGCATTCCCATCGGGACAAAAGCTGCACGATGGGTTGCGTGTTGTCATTGCCGGACCGCCGAACAGCGGTAAGTCGACATTGCTCAATGCGCTTGTCGCGAAAGAGGCGGCCATTGTCTCTGACATTGCAGGAACGACTCGCGACTTGATCAACGTACCGGTTGCATTTGACGGCATCCCGTTCGTTCTGACGGATACAGCAGGGCTTCGCGACGACACCGATGATGTGATTGAAGGGGTGGGCATCCAGAAAGCAGAATCGGCAATAGACGACTCTGACATCTTGCTGTGGCTGGGCGCAGAAGGCGAAGCGCCACAGCATCCGAACTGCATCGAAATAGAGGCAAAGGGCGACGACCCCAATCATATTGTGAAATCGGCTGCCGCTTTGCGATTGTCGGCAAAGACTTCGGCTGGGTTGGCTGAGCTAATAAAACGGCTGACACAGACCGCGCATGGTTTGCTTCCGCCGCCGGATAGCTTTGCGATCAATGCGCGGCAGACGGCATTGCTTTCGGACGCTGCCCGCTCCCTGTCACACGCGGCCAAGGCGACGGACTTGTTGATTATGGCTGAAGAGCTTCGGCAAGCGCGTCTCGCGTTAGATGCGCTGACGGGCCGTGCGAGTACCGAAGATATGCTCGATGCGTTGTTTGGGCGTTTTTGTATCGGTAAATAGGCAACATTTGCGACCAAATTAGACAATATGGCTAAATGGACTCTTGCGCTGGATTCATAAGTGTGGGATTCTGTCAACAGTCGATAGTTTCAAATATGGGGATAGCAAAATGGCCTTACGTAAACAGTTTTCTGGTAACGTGCAGGCTGATCCTGAACTGACCTCACTTATTGAAGCCAGTAGGCGCGTTCCTTTGACTGAGGAAATGCTTCGGGAACAAAGAATCAGCTTCGCGTATGGCAATGCGATGAATGCTGACCGGATCACAAAAGATTCCGTGAGAGCTACTTCGCAAAGCATTAGGCTTAGAGCCTAAGTTAGGAGGGGCCTGTTCGCAGGCCCCTTTATTTTTATGTCGATAAGAGAAAACGGTGATAAAGAGATATTTGATCGGATTTCCGAACAAAATTTGCTTCGTCAATATGATCTTCTGACTAATTGTATTGAGATTGGTTTGGCGAAGGGGATAGAGTTTTTTGACAAATACACACTATGGTCACTAAATTCCGCCGCAGTTTCAAATATTGCTCAGTTTGGCGGTAGGTTCCGAGAGGAACCAATATATGTCGGCAATCATATACCTCCGCATTTTGATCACGTTTCGCACCTTATGGATATGTGCATTTCCGTCATACATGAAAACTGGGACAGTATTGAAAACCCCATGGTTTTACCTGCTTATGTTCTCTGGCGGATGAATTGGATTCATCCTTTTGTTGAAGGTAATGGCCGAACTGCGAGAGCAGCATGCTACTATCTTATATGTCTAAAATATGGCGGCCTTCTGCCGGGAAAAAAAATTGTCCCCGAACGAATCCGGGAAAACAGAAAGCCATACTATGCCGCACTTCAGGCTGCCGACAAAGCTTGGGCTGACGGGCACTTCGATGTTTCTGAGTTGACGGATTATTTGACAGACCTTGTGAAGGCACAGCTGACCGACAAAGAATAGTACGCTGTTTCACGAGAAACACCCGCTGCGCTTTGACGTGCTGCTTAGCATTCGATAAGGGCTGTCCGCATGAGCGCAGGCGCACACTCTTTTGACATCCTGGTGATCGGCGGCGGTCATGCCGGCGTTGAAGCGGCTGCAGTCGCTGCGCGGATGGGCGCGCGCGTGGGGTTGGTCAGCTTTGCGCGCAACACCATCGGCGCGATGTCGTGCAACCCCGCGATCGGTGGGCTGGGTAAAGGCCATTTGGTGCGTGAGGTCGACGCTTTTGACGGGTTGATTGCCCGCGCAGCTGACCATTCTGCGATTCATTACCGGATGCTCAACGCGTCGAAAGGCGCAGCGGTGCAAGGCCCACGTATTCAGGCAGACCGCCGATTATTTAGAGAATCAATTCACCAGCAATTAGCCGCGACGCCCAACCTATCGGTGATTGAAGGCGAGGCCGCTGCTTTGCGATTCGCCTCAGCGAGTGACCAGCGCGTTGTCGGTTTAGAATTGTCCGATGGAACCTTCATCGCGGCAAAGGCCGTCATCCTTGCAACCGGTACGTTTCTCGGCGGCACATTGTTTCGCGGAGAAGAACGCCTGACAGGCGGACGCATTGGCGAAAATTCTGCGTTAAAGCTAGCCGAACAGATTCGCGGCGCAGGCTTGCCAATGGCGCGGCTGAAAACCGGCACGCCTCCACGGCTCGATGGCCGCACGATCGATTGGTCGATGTTGGAGGTGCAGCCCTCGGACGACGGTGATTGGACGATGTCGGCAATGACCGAGCGCCGTTATGTGCCGCAACTATTTTGCGCCATGACGCGGACCAATACGCACACGCATGATATTATCCGCAGCGGACTGGATCGTTCCCCCTTGTTTGGCGGCGCTATTCAAGGGCAGGGACCGCGATATTGTCCATCGATTGAGGACAAGATTTTCCGATTTGGCGACCGCGAAGGGCATCAGGTTTTCTTGGAGCCAGAGGGTCTCGATTCGCATCTGATTTATCCTAACGGCATTTCGACGTCGCTGCCGGTCGATATCCAACTGGCAATGGTTCGTTCCATGGCAGGGCTGGCCAATGTAGAGATGGTCGTTCCCGGTTATGCCGTGGAATATGATTATATTGATCCCCGGGCATTGGACCGCACCTTGGCCGTGCGCGGGATCGAGGGCCTATACTGTGCCGGGCAGATCAACGGCACAACGGGCTATGAGGAGGCCGCCGCACAAGGGCTTGTCGCGGGGATGGGTGCTGCCTGTGTCGTGCTGGACAGGCCCTTCCCAGCAATTGACCGGTCGAATAGCTATATCGCAGTCATGGTCGATGACCTCATCCTGCATGGCGTGACTGAACCCTACCGCATGCTGACGGCGCGAGCCGAATATAGGTTACGCTTGCGGGCCGATAACGCCGCAACACGGCTCACGCCCCTTGCGATTGCGGCGTGTACGGCGTCCCTTGAAAGAGAGCGGCATTTTAGCGAGAAATCCGCGCAGAAGCGCTCACTTCGTGCTGCGTTAGATGCGCCAGCGACGGCGGACGTGCTGATTCAATCTGGCTTCGATGTAAAGCGTGATGCCGGTAAGATGCCTTTGTTTGACTGGCTTCGTTTCCCGATAGTGGACCTGCAATCGCTGCTAAATGTTTCACGTGGAACGTTAGGCATCGAAGGCGGAAAAGCCGCTTGGTCGGCGGAGGTGATTGCCGAGGTCGAACAAGATGGTCGCTATGCGCCCTATCTCGATCGCCAAGCCGCCGAGATTCGCGACCTAGCGGCCAATGAACAAATTAGTCTTCCGACCGATTTCGATTATCGCAGCATCGCCGGACTATCCAACGAGATGATCGAGCGGCTCGATGCGGCGCGACCCCACACACTGGCTGCGGCTGGGCGGGTGCGTGGGATCACTCCTGCTGCCTTGGCCACAATCCTGGTGCACGCGAAACGCGCCGCGCAGAGGCGTGCTGCGTGACGGAGGAAGACGCCAAAATATGGTTGACGACGACCTTTGATGTTTCACGTGAAACACAGGAGCGGCTGGAGGCCTTTGTCGCATTTCTAGTCAGCGAGGCGCAGCTGCAAAATTTGATCTCCGCTGCCACGCTTGACCAGATTTGGGCGCGGCATATTGTCGATAGCGCGCAGCTCCTGCTTCATGCGCCGGGCGAGGGTGACTGGCTTGACTTGGGATCGGGAGCGGGCTTTCCCGGTTTGATCGTACCGATGCTCTCATCGCACCGCGTTGTTCTCGTCGAGTCGCGTGCAAAGCGAATCGACTTTCTGGGACGTGCAGTTGAACTGCTGGGATTGCAGGATGTCGCGGTGGTCGCCGGAATGCCTCTAGAGCGCCTCGAAACTGCCCCATATTCGGTCATCTCTGCGCGAGCATTTGCACCGTTGCCGCGATTGTTGCAGTTGTCCCATCGATTTTCCACAGATAACACTTTGTGGCTGCTGCCAAAGGGGTGTAACGCGGTTAATGAGTTAGATGAGGTTCGTGCCGATTGGAATCTTGATTTCACAGTGGAGCCGAGTGTTACCGATAGTGACGCTGGCATCATAATCGGACGGGTTTCAGGACCGAAATCGCAAAGCCAAGCGGAAGGACGATAAAAAGATGATCCGGATCGCGATTGCGAATCAAAAGGGAGGCGTTGGCAAAACCACCACGGCGATCAACCTTGCCACTGCTTTGGCGGCGTGCGGAATGCGTTGTTTGTTGATCGATCTTGATCCGCAGGGCAATGCTTCGACAGGGCTTGGCATAAAGTCCGCTGACCGCGACAACAGCAGCTATCATTTGTTGATGGGTGAAACGAGCGTGGCGGAAGCAGCCATCGCGACGATGATTCCAGGGCTGGATATCCTTCCGGCGACCGTTGATCTGTCCGGTGTCGAGGTCGAGTTGGTCGATCATGCGGATCGCGCGCACAAATTGCAAAAGGCGTTGCGCGTCGCGAATGATCGCTGGGACGTGTGCCTGATTGATTGTCCGCCTTCGCTTGGCATGTTGACGATCAACGCGCTGGTCGCTGCGGATTCGATATTGGTGCCGTTGCAATGCGAATTTTTCGCGCTCGAAGGATTAAGTCAGCTATTACAAACAGTTGAGCGTATTCAAAAACGCTTTAATGCTGACTTGTCGATCCTTGGTGTCGCATTGACGATGTTTGATCGCCGGAACCGTTTGACCGAACAGGTTGCGGAAGATGTACGCAGCTGTTTGGGCGGTCTCGTCTTCGACACCGTCATTCCGCGCAACGTTCGTCTATCAGAGGCGCCGAGTCACGGACTGCCAGCATTGATCTACGACCATCGCTGCTCGGGCTCTGAGGCCTATATGGCGCTGGCGCGCGAATTGATTGGCCGGATACCGGTTCAGGAGCTGGCAGCATGAGCGAACAGGATAAACCCTTGCGCAAAAAAATGGGCCTTGGTCGCGGCCTTGACGCCTTATTAGGCGACGCAGCCTTAGGCCGCAGTGCCGAACGCGTGGCAAGCGGCGGCGTCAGTGGCGGCTCAGCGATTGCGGGCGAAGGCTATACCGCTATCTCCATTACCGACATCCACCCCAATCCGGCGCAGCCACGGCGGCATTTCAGCGACGATTCGTTGGAGGAGCTCGCACAAAGCCTGAAACGCCACGGTTTGATCCAACCCATTTTGGTCCGTCCGCACGGGCAGGGGTATCAAATTGTCGCGGGTGAACGCCGTTGGCGTGCGGCGCAACGCGCGCAGCTGCATCAGGTAAAGGCGATTATCCGCGATCTCTCCGATGAAGAGACGCTGGAAATTGCGCTGATCGAAAACATTCAGCGTCAAGATTTGAATCCGATCGAGGAAGCCGAGGCCTATCGCAAGCTCTGCAATGATTTCGGCCATAGTCAGAGCGAGTTGGCTGCGATCGTTGAAAAGTCGCGCAGCCATGTCGCCAATATGATGCGCTTGCTGGAATTGCCGTCGCTTGTTCGCGAATTGGTTGTCGAGGCAAAGCTAAGCATGGGCCATGCTCGGGCTTTGCTACCAAGCGAAGATGCTGTGCGATTAGCGGCGGTTGTCGTTAAACAAGGTCTGTCGGTTCGTCAGACCGAGGCGCTGGTGAAAAAGAACAACGCCGGGACGCGCGCGCAATCGGGCAACGCTCCGCGTGCGGCCAGTGCAACCAATGATGCCGATATCCGCGCGGTGGAAACGCATTTGGGCGACTTGCTGGGATTAAAGGTGCGAATCGCTCAACAGTCGGCTGGTGGTGCAGGTGCTGTAACCTTTGAATATCGCAGCCTGGATCAGCTTGATATGCTGTGCCAGCGCCTGACAGGCGAGCAATTCTGACTCCATTTCGTTCAGCATTAATGGCGATAAAATATCTAAGTCTATGAATCAAAATGTCAAATTTTTGACATAGAGTGATTTGTTAACCATCAACAGCAGCAAAAGCTTATCACATCAGGGTCATAAGAGGCGAAGAATGCAGTGGGGCATTCCACGAAATTATTCGTCACCTAAGGGACCAGACTGATGTTGAATAAAATGAAAATCGTTCTTGTTGGCGCAGCTGCTGTCGCCGCAATGTCGTCAACCGCTGCATTTGCAGACACTGAAAATGCGACTGCCACTGTGCAGATTCTCGGCGCGGTTGAACTGACCAAATTTGCTGATCTTGACCTTGGCACTGTTGCTTCGGGTTCGGCCATCGGTACGGTTGCGTTGCCAACCGGCTCGAACACACGCACCTGCACAGGCGTTACTTGCGTTGGTACAGCATCGCGCGCTCGCTTTCAGGTGACTGCAGCGACTAATGGCAACGTCATCAACATTACGCATTCGCCAACAGCTACGCTTACCGGCCCAGGTGCTGACATGTCGTTGGCGCTGTCTTCTTCGGCTGCGTCGATCACTTTTAACTCGGCTGCGCTCCAAGACATCTTTGTCGGCGGTACGCTGACTGTTGGTGCGAACCAAGTTGCAGGAACCTATAACGGCGCGTTCACGGTAACCGCTGATTATCAGTAATATCGCAATTCGGGCTGCAACGTCCGATTGATAACAAAGAACCCCGGGGGCCGAGCCTCCGGGGTTTTTTGTCGCTCCCAGCCCTGATTAGGGGGTTGGTAACCATCTTGTGCGATGGTGCAGCGGTGGAAGTGCGACGTGGTTTATGGCCACTTTGCCAATTAGATGGACCAGCTATGAAAAATATCGTTGCGCATAAAGTGCGCGCACTCGCTTTAGCGGCTGCGGCAATTTCGTCCTTTGGCATCGCGCCGCCTGCGCAAGCCGCAGGTGATCTGCTTGTCGCGCCGACACGGATTATCCTTGATGGACGCCGCGGTGCGGAAGTGATTCTGAACAATATTGGCGCCGAAGAAGCGACCTATCGCATCTCGCTTGAGCTGCGCCGGATGAATGACAACGGCCGTCTGGAGGATATCCTGCCAGAAGCGGCCAACGAAAAAGAAAAAGCGGCGCTGGAGATTATCCGCTTTGCGCCGCGCCGCGTAACATTGCCGCCCAATCAGCCACAATCGATCCGCGTTGGCTTGCAAGCCACAGAAACACTGCCCGATGGCGAGTATCGCGCGCATATGCTGTTCCGCGCGATTCCGAAAACGCCGGAAGCATCGGCGGAGAATGAACCGGGTAACGGATTGAAAATCAATCTGATTCCTGTTTACGGCGTTACCATTCCGGTGATCGTCCGCAAAGGTGAGTTAAAAGCGACGGCAGCCATCGCCAATGCCTCGATCGCCCGTGATGCAGAGGGCCAGACGCTGCAATTCGACATGGCGCGCCAAGGCGATAAGTCGGTCTTTGGCGAAGTGCATGTCACGCGGCCCGGCGTTGCCGAACCTCTATTGGTGGCAAAAGGCATCGCTGTTTATCCAGAACTTGGATCGCGCGTTGTGTCTTTGCCGCTCGATCCCGCGCAGGTCGCTAAAATGCCCGGCGAGGTGGTGATTTCTTATTATGAAGCGCCAGAGGCTGGCGGCGGCTTGATCGCTCAGCTGCGCACGGTTTTGCGTTAAACCAAAACGGGCACAGGGCTTTTGCCCATGCGACGGACAATTTCTCAATTCGCCCAAAGGGTAACGAGGCTGGCAATAATTGCTGGCCTTTTTGCCGTTTCCGCGACTGAGGCGGCTGCATCATGGGAGCCGAATGAAGACGACGCGTTGCTGTTCGACGTGCGTGTCAGCCAGTTCCGTGTCGGCAATGGTGTCCGCGGGTACCAGACCGATAGCGGCATTTGCGTTGATCTGGGCGATATCATCATGGCTTTTGACCTTCCCGTCCGACTCGACAAAAAGTCGCGCCGCGCGACTGGATGGTTGTTTGAGGAAAACCGTACCTTCACCCTAGACCGGGATGCGGGAACAGTACAAATCATGAACAAAATTCAGTCGCTGGCTGCGTCGGATATCCGCGATGCGCCAGAGGGCTGGTGCGTTGGCACGAAAACGCTTTCGAGCTGGCTGAATGTCGAGGTGAAGCCCGATCTATCCAATGCGCTGCTCGTGGTAACAGCAGACCGCAAGCTGCCGTTTGAAATGGCCGAAGAACGCAAGGCGCGTGCAGGCAAGGCACGGCCAACGGCGCAGTTTGATCTGTCGGCGCTGCCACAAGCCAAGGATCCCTACCGATTATGGCGCACACCGTCAGTTGACGTTGTGGCGTCAGTCAGCGGGCGCAAAGATGATCTCGAAGGGTTCAAGCTTGACCGGCGTTACGAACTGTACGCCAGCGGCGAAATCGCCAAAGCTAGCTTTGATGCACGGCTTTCGTCCAACAATCAGGGCGTTCCCGAAACTCTGCGCCTCCGCGCCTATCGCACAGATCCGCTTGGCGGTCTGCTCGGCCCGCTAAAGGCAACGCATTTTGCCGTTGGCGATGTATCGACTGTGGCAAGCCCGCTGGTAGTGCAGAATAGCGCTGGTCGCGGTGTATTCGTCACCAATCGGCCGGTGGGACGCCCGGACAGCTTTGATCGTACCAATTTCCGTGGTGAGTTGCCCGATGGCTGGGACGCCGAGCTATACCGCAACGACCAGTTGATCGGCTATGTGCAAAGCCGCGGCGACGGGCGGTATGAATTCCTCGACGTTGCCCTGCAATATGGTCAAAACCGGTTCGAGATTGTCCTCTATGGCCCGCAAGGACAAATCCGCCGCGACTTGCAGATGATTCCCGTTGGCCCCGACTCAATTCCCCCACGCGAAACATATTACTGGGCGGCGATTCAAGATGCCGGGCGAAACCTGATTGATTTCGGTTCGCTCGACGCCCCGCAGTTCACCGGTTGGCGCGGCGGATTTGGCGTGGAACGCGGGCTTGATCCGCGCACCTCGGTTGGGCTGACATTTTTCACCTCGGAACATGAGCGCGAACGTAGCTACTATTTTGAGGGATCAATTCGGCGTGCGGTTGGTCCTGCCTTGGTCGAGGTAGCCGCTGCCGGAAACGCGGGCGGTGGCTATGCGATGCGCGGGCAGATGCTGGGGCAGCTGGGCCAGACGTTGATCCGTGCTGAATCGGTGTGGCTGGGGAATGGTTTCCGCAGTGAACGAAATGATCCTGATCTGCGCAGCGAACACAGCCTTTCGCTCGATCACAGTTTCAAAATTGCCAACAAGCACGTGCCGCTAAGTCTACAAGGCGTATACAAAGAACGCCTCAATGGCGATAAGACGTTAGAAGGCGTTGCTAGACTATCGTTCAATATCAAACAGATAACGGCGACGACAGACCTTATCTGGCAACAGAATAAAAGCGCGTTTGGCACCGATCCGCCCGCGCGGCTTGACGCATTGCTGCGGCTCAACGGACGTGTAGGCGGTTTCCGCCTGCGCGGTGAGGCGAAATTTGGCTTGATGGCGAACCCGGGTTTCCGCGAATCCAAACTTACCGGCGAATGGCGCGCGGGTGAGAATAGCGATTGGCGTGCCGAGCTTGGCTATGAAGCAACGGGCAAACGCGGATTACTGGCTATGGGCTATACGCGCCGTTTCGATAAATTCGCGCTGACCGGCCAGCTGCGCGGTGCAACCGATGGTACAGTGTCTGCTGGACTGAGCCTGGCATTCAGCCTTGGCCCTGATCCGGCAAAGGGCGGGCTGCGGCTGTCATCCGAAAAGCTAGCGGCGAGTGGCCAAGCCTATGCCACGGTGTTTCAGGATCAGAATGCCGATGGCATCCGCCAGCCGAATGAGCCGGTGGAAAAATCGGTGGAGCTGACCGCTGGGCTGAGCGGAAGGGGCGACCCGACCGATGCCAAAGGGCGGACGTTTATCGGCGGGCTGACGCCTTTTGTGCCCGTGTTAATTGGTATCGATGCCTCCAGCTTGCCCGATCCGTTTGTTCAACCAGCAACCAGCGGCGTTGTGGTGACCCCGCGCCCCGGCGTGCCTTTAGTGATCGAGCTGCCATTGGTGTCGGCAGGCGAGATTTCGGGTAATTTGCTGCGCGAAGGCGGACGGAGCCTCAACGGCGTGGATATCGAGCTGATCGATAAAAATGGCCGTGTGGTGAAAACGACCCGCAGCGAATATGACGGCTTCTTCCTGTTCGAAAGCGTACCTTATGGCGAGTATAGACTGCGCGTCAGTGCATTGGCCGCCAATGTCGTGCGCGTGAATCCAGAGATTACTGTGCGCGCGGAGTTGAATTCCAAACGCGCCACTGCTGATCTTGGCCAAGTGGTCGTGCGCGACGCTCCGCGTATCGCCGAAGGGGATGCGCCGAAAGTTTCCGGCAAACGGTAACAATCCTGTGTTATGCAGCGAATATCCCGAATAGGATAAGCGTTTGTGCAGGGGAGCTTGGCGTGGACGATACAGAGACGACTTCCATTCCCGAAGTGGCGCCCCCAGTTGGTGGTGCGCTGGTCAAACGGCACCGGCTCTCAACGCGGATTTGGCACTGGATCAATGCTGTGGCGCTGCTTGTTTTGTTTATGAGCGGGCTGATGATCTTCAACGCTTATCCGCGCCTGCATTGGGGAGACATCGGTTCGATCCACGATCCGGCTTGGTTGGAAATCGGCGGCGATGCAAAACGCGGTTTTTTGAAACTGGGCGACAGCGAGCTTCCGACAACCGGCGTTCTGGGCCATTGGCGCAATGCAGAGGGTGAAGTGAAAACGCGCGCTTTCCCGTCATGGGCGACAATCCCGTCGCGGTTTTCTTTGCCACTCGCGCGCAACTGGCATCTGGCTTTTGCTTGGGTGCTGTCGATTGGGCTGACGCTGTATATGCTGCGCTCGCTGTTCAACGGCCATATCCGCAAAGACCTGCACATTCGCCGCGCCGAATGGTCACCGCGTCATATCTGGCATGATATTAAGGACCATGCACGGCTGCGGTTTCCCACAGGGGCCGCTGCATTGGACTATAACATCCTGCAAAAGCTGAGTTACATTGGCGTGATCTTTGTTCTGCTGCCGCTGATGATCGCAACGGGGCTCAGCATGTCGCCGGGGATGAATGCAGCGATGCCTTGGTTGCCAGAACTTTTTGGCGGACGGCAATCGGCGCGGTCGGTGCATTTTATCTGTACATTCCTGCTGCTGGGCTTTTTCTTTGTGCATATGATGATGGTGCTGCTTGCCGGACCATTCAACGAGGTGCGTTCGATTATCACCGGCTGGTATCGCGTTCCTGTGGCAAAGGAGATCGCAGAATGAGCAAACTCATCCTCCCCCGCCGCCGTTTTTTGGGCGGTCTTGCTGTTGGCGCTGGCGGATTAGCGCTCGCTGGCTGCGACGCGATTGTCGAAAACGACGCATTGGTTTCAACGATCAGAAAAGCGGACCGGCTAACCTATCATGCGCAGCGCACTTTGGTCGACCGGCAGGCATTGGCGCAGGAGTTTAGTAAAGCCGACCTGTCGCCAATCTTTCGCGCCAATGGTTCAACCACGGTCGATACGCCAGAATATCAGCAACATGCGCGTGAGAAATTCGCCAATTGGCAGCTGAAAATCGGCGGGCTGGTAGCGAGGCCGCAGAGCTTTAATATGCGTCAGTTGCTGCAAATGCCCGCGCGCGAACAGATTACGCGGCATGATTGTGTCGAGGGATGGAGTGCAATCGGCCAATGGCGCGGCACGCCGCTGGCGTTGATCCTAAAGGCGGCGGGGCTATCGTCACGCGCGCGCTTTTTGGTGTTTCACTGTGCGGACACGCTCGACGGCTTGCCATATTATGAGTCCATCGATCTGGTCGATGCGTTTCACCCACAAACGATTCTGGCATGGAGCATGAACGGGCAGATGTTACCCGTGGCGCATGGTGCGCCGTTGCGGCTGCGGGTTGAGCGGCTGCTTGGTTATAAGCACGCAAAATATGTCAACCGGATCGAAGCGGTCACATCCTTTGCCGACATTTATCAGGGCAATGGCGGCTATTGGGAGGATGTATCGGATTATGAATATTATGGCGGGATTTGATCTAGCTTGCTAGCGCGGTGACATGAGTATCGAAACGATCAGCAGCAACCACAGTTTTGGCGGAACGCAAAGCGTCCACAAACACGCATCAACCTCCACTGGCAGCGACATGACCTTCTCGGTCTTCGTCCCCAACCATGCGCCCGGCGCAAAGCTACCCGTGGTTTGGTATCTATCTGGCCTGACCTGCACGCACGCGAATGTGACCGAAAAGGGCGAATATCGCCGCGCTTGCGCTGAGCTCGGCCTGATCTTCGTCGCGCCGGACACGTCGCCGCGCGGTGAAGGCGTAGCCGATGATGCCGACGGCGCCCATGACTTTGGCCTTGGTGCAGGTTTTTATGTGGATGCGACCCAGGAACCGTTCGCAAAGCATTATAAGATGCGCAGCTACATCGAGGATGAACTGCCACAACTGATTGCCGACAACTTCCCCGCCGATATGTCCGCCCAAGGAATCATGGGGCATTCGATGGGCGGGCACGGCGCGCTGACAATCTCGCTGCGCAATCCGGGGCGGTATCGATCAACATCCGCGTTCGCGCCAATTGTTGCGCCGTCGCAGGTGCCCTGGGGGCAAAAGGCGCTTGGTGGTTATCTTGGGCCCGACCAATCGGCTTGGGCAGAATATGACGCCTGCGCTTTGATCGAGGGCGGCGCGCGATTGCCCGACTTACTGGTCGATCAGGGGGCGGCGGACAATTTCTTGATCGAACAATTGCGCACGCATTTGCTCGCACAGGCGTGCGAGGCCGCTGGGCAACCGGCAACAATCCGGATTCAGCCTGGCTATGACCACAGCTATTACTTCATTGCCAGCTTTATGGACGATCACCTGCGCTGGCACGCCGAACGCCTAGCCGCTAAACAAGGATGAAAATCCTCGGCGCGATACTGGCCGGTGGGCAGTCGCGCCGCTTTGGTTCGGATAAGGCAGAGGCACTTTTTGAGGGCAAGGCCTTGCTCGACCGTGTCGCCGAAGCGCTACCTCCGCAATGCACGGAGCTGGTCATCGCCGGGCGCGAATGGCCCGGATTGACCGGTGTCGCTGATATCCCCGAAGCTGGCCTTGGTCCGCTGGGCGGCTTGGCCGGAGCTTTGGACTATGCGGAGCGGAATGGATTTGACGCAGTGCTGTCCTGCGGCTGCGATTTACTCGGCGTCCCCGCTGATTTGGCAAAACAACTGGGTGCCGCGCCCGCAATCCTCGATGACCTGCCCATCGTTGGGCTTTGGCCTGTGGACCTTGCTGATACTCTGGCTGCGTGGCTGGCTGACCCCGCCAACCGTTCGGTATATCGCTTTGCCGACTTTGCCGGTGCACGGCGCGTATTAACACCGGCCAGTATCACCAATGTGAACCGTGCATCTGATCTGGCCACACCCGCTTCCCCCAAAGCATAATTG
>JBEBKE010000015.1:0-27934 GCA_040079555.1 Sphingorhabdus sp.
TGGCACGGAGTTTTCCAAGCTGGCCTTCGATCACATGATCTTCACCGGCGCGACCAGTGTGGGTAAGCACATCATGCGCGCGGCGGCGGAAAATCTGGTTCCGGTGACGCTGGAACTGGGCGGCAAATCGCCAACGATCATTGGACGCAGCGCAGATAAATCCAAGGCTGGTCAGCGGATTGCTTTGGGCAAGATGATGAACGCCGGACAGATCTGCCTCGCGCCCGATTATCTGCTGGTCGCCAAAGAGCAAGAGCATGACATGATCGAAAGCGTCAAAGCGGGCGTGTCGGCGATGTACCCGACATTGCTGCACAATGATGATTACACATCGGTGGTCAACGGCCGCAATTATGACCGGTTGCAAGGTTACCTTCAGGATGCGCGCGACAAGGGTGCGGAGCTTATTGAAGTCAATCCTGGCGGTGAAGATTTCAGCGCGTCCAACGGCCACAAAATGCCGCTGACGATCGTGCGCAATGTGACCGAGGATATGAAGGTCATGCAGGACGAAATCTTTGGCCCGATTTTGCCAGTGATGACCTATGCCAGCATCGACGAAGCCATTGATTATGTGAACGATCATGATCGTCCTTTGGGCCTTTATTATTTCGGCGCGGACAAGTCAGAGGAAGACAAGGTTCTGTCGCGCACCGTTTCTGGCGGCGTTACCGTCAACGATGTGTTGTTCCACAACGCGATGGAGGATCTGCCGTTCGGCGGCGTCGGGCCATCGGGGATGGGCAATTACCACGGCGCGGATGGCTTCAAAACATTCAGCCATATGCGCGCCGTCTATCGCCAGCCGGGGATGGATGTTGCTGGGCTGGCCGGATTCAAGCCGCCTTATGGTAAAGCCACGCACAAGACGCTGACGAAAGAATTGAAAAAGTGAGTGAGTCGCGGGGCGACTGTTTAACAGCAGCTCCGCGATGACATTCCGAACAGTTTAAAGTCCGCCAACGCGCGTGCGGATCAAATGGAACGGCAGAAGCGCCGCCAAATCGCATCGTGAATTTTCCAATTGTCAGCATTTGCTGAAAACTTGCCATTGCATACCGCGCGGTGCTGCACTAATGGCCACGGCAACATGCCCCTGTGGTGAAATTGGTAGACGCGCCGCACTCAAAATGCGGTATCGAAAGATGTGCTGGTTCGAGTCCGGCCAGGGGCACCATTTCGGACTCTTCGGAGTCCTCAAGACCTAACCCATTGAAAATCCTGAAAGGAATCGCCGCTTCGGCGGTTCTATATCCCTCATTTCGCTTATAGCGAATGCGGCCCTCAAAAGTGAGTTTCAGGGCAGCCCGCTTGTCCACCAGATCACCAAAAACCCACATTTTACTGGGGTTTTCGAGGAATTCCATGGCGGTTCTATAAGTTGTGTCGAAGTCTGCGAGCGGACGACCACAATTTGCGATCTTTTCCTTCGCTTCGACCTTGGCAGCTTCGAGTGACCGCAGCCGGTTTTCATATGCGCCGATCAGCGCATCCGAGTCTGCATTCACGATGCGATCCACGAGTTGCTCAATCTGCTTTTCAAGGCGCGTCACTTCGGCAGCGAGGTGCGCGCGATTGCCTTGTGCGCTGGCCACGCGCGCATTCCAGAGATCGCGGAACATCTCGGTTGCGAGTTCATAGAGTTCGCGTGACGGGCTGAGGGCCGCGAGCACTTCCTTGAATTCGTCCTCAAGCGCGTCGCGCTTGATCGATTTGCCGTAGGAGCAGCAGTCTTTTGTCTGGCAGAGATAATAGGGGTAACGCGCATTGCGTCCCTTCGTCCAACACGCCGTCAGCGGTTGGCCGCAATCATCACACTCGACAAATCCGCGCAGCGGAAAATCGGCGTTGATGTCTTTACGCGCGGGAAGTTTGGCATTGCCCTTCAAACGATCCTGCACGGCATTGAATGTCACGAGACTGACAATCGGCTCATGCTTCGCCGCGAGCATATGAATGTTCCACTTGGGATAGTTCAGATAGCCCGCGTAGTGAACGCGTTCGAGCAGTTCGAGCACGCGCTCGACTGTCATCGCATCGCGGCGCGAGCGAGGCCACACCGGATGCGCTTCGAGATAGCGCATGATTTCCGCAGGCCCAGCAAAGCGCCCAGCGGCATAGCCTTCGAAGATTTCCTGTATGAGCGAGGCAACTGGTTCATCGCGCACGAGCAAGTTGCCGTGACCGGCAACGCGCTGGAACTTATAGCCAATCGGCGCACGGAAAGACCAATAGCCGTTCATCATGCGACCGCGCATTCGGTTGCGCGTCGTCTCTCTGATTTTTTGACGCGCGTGCTGCGATACGCTCGCGAGCACGTGCTCCATCAAGCTTGAATCGGAATCATCATCGTCAAAATCGATGGAAGGTGATTTGAGAATGCCGCCAGCTTTGCGGATTTTGTCGCGGAGCGTGAGATGCGCTTCGAGGCCGCGCGCAAGGCGCGAGATGTCATCGATGATGACGATGTGCGGCTCTTTGCGTGATTTCAAAAATGCGATCATCGCTTTCATCGCAGGACGATTGACGAGCGAGCCAGAGGCATCGTCTTTGAAAATCTCTACGACTTCCAATCCGCGATATTTTGCGAATTCCTCACAACGCGCGCGCTGGCTTTCAAGGCCATCGCCTTCGCGTAATTGTTTCTGGCTAGAAACGCGGCAGTAAATGACTGCCTTCGTCGCTTGCATATCTGTCTGGTAATTCATCATGGCGCACATCCATTTCCAATTCGTTTTGGGTGATCGCGCCCTCTGTTTTGAGGTCAACTCGTGCCGCATCTTGGCGGTTGCCAAGATTAGCATGAATTGCGGCAGTTTGAAAAGAGTCGACAAGCTTGCTTCGGATCGCAAGTTGCACCGGATCAACGCCGAATGCCTTGTCGATAAAGACTTGCAGCAGGCTCGCAACCGAACGGATGACTTCGTCTTTCCGCTCTAATGGAGCCTCGATTGATGCGACTATCGTTCGCACTTCATCAATCGCAGCAATGTTGATCACATGGGCGGCCCCGAGGCTTACGTCGAAGCGTGGATCGACGAGATATCACACACCCACGCATGGCGCGAAACCGCAGTCGCATCACGGCAACTCGCGCTCTTTTGAGCGCGAGTTATATTCATCATCATACCATCGGCCTTTTACCAACCACGATCTCGTAGATTGGTGGCGGGTCGCCTTCGTCGATGAACAATTGGATGCAAACGCTCACAAGATCGCCGCGTGTTCGCACCATCATGCGGTTGTAGCCGCCGCCGGGGAGGGTTTGTGTGATGATTGGCGACTCATACCCGCCGACGTAGGTTTGAATTCCATCCGTTCGCCCGAGAATGAACTCCGGCAGGTAGAATTCGCAGAACGCACCCACACCTTCTTTGCTGATCGCGTAGCCATGCGCTACCTTCGCGAGGAAACGGGTTAGATCGTCAGAATTGAAATTGACCGGAAACTCGACCTTGTCATTTGGCGCAAGCACGTACCGCTTGCCATCGACTACCGCCTCTGTCGGCATAGCGCCAAGCTGCTTTACAAATGCTTCTTTGGCATATGGCTCGCCGTTCGCTTCAATGCCTGACAGGATAGCGGGAGGATCAAGTTTGAACACCATTGCTGCCACGAAGCTTTCGAGTGGCATTTCGGCATCGATGATCGTCCCATCAGTCTTGGTTATCTTGACGCGTTTACGTTCCTTTGACGCGTCAGGATTGCGGGTCTGAAGGCCAAGCTTTTTGCGATACGGCCACCAGTGTCCGCGCAGTAATCTCTGTTCGAGGCTTCCCGTGATCGTCGCACACCGCTTGCAACTGGCTTGTCTTAGCACAAGAGTTCCGCCCAAAGCATAAGGCAAGATATGTTCATCGGAGAGATCGTCTGTCACACCGCAATAAATGCACTTTCCCAAGCCGGTGCGGCGTTGCTTGCTTTGTCCCATGACGTCCTTTCTTCGCGATCCGATGGAACCACCTCCATTCGATTTTGCATTGATCAATTTGCTTGAAATCATTGCCGCAGAACAAACATTGCCAATGCGACTAAATGACGCAAACTTATCGTTTGAGTCTGCCATACTTGCCAGCTGCGGCAAAGGCGGATCGACGTGTCAGATCATACTCTCCTAAGATCATCACCGAGAAGCGGACATTTCCAGCGGCATTCATTCTTGGGTTTTTGACCAGCCGCGTCTCGGATCAAGGCCGCTCGCTTCCGCACTTCGTTTGTGCAGCTCCGCGCGCGTGTTCGCTGCGCTCAGCCTTTGATCCTCGCCTCTAACGTCGGGTCACGAGTCTCCCCCATGAAGCCGAGGGAATTGTCCTTCGGTGGAAACCAAGGAGAACTGAAATGTCTGACACAAACTCAAACCGCCCGAGCCACCGCTTGTTCAACGTAACCGGTGACGGTGACAACGCCCGCTGGACCGATATCGGCGTCGCATGGGCAACCAAAGACGGCAAAGGCTTCACGCTCGCGCTCAATGCGATCCCCGTGAATGGCCGGATTGTCATGCGGATCAACGAGGAAAAGGACACCAAAAAGAAGGGGAGCTAACGCTCCCCTTCGGGGCTGCGATCCAGCGTCGCTACGGCGCTGGACCACGGCGGCTTAGTTTGTTCGCAGAAACTCCAACATCGATCTATTTCACCTTAACCATGATTCTATGGCACGTAGTCTAGTTGCCGATTATAGCGATGGCGGCGTTGGCGGAGAAATTAGATGCATTGGCGCGGCTGATCCTTGCGCAAAATTGCATGAATCTGCCTACTGGCTGAAATCCGTCTCGACTTACCCCCATCGGCACTTTGCAAAGTTGGTACCGAACTGGCACGGCGATACCCTTAGGTTTCTTGTGCAATCGTCTTTAGCTAAGCTCTTCCGCAGTTTCCGGGATTAAAAGATTGATTACGCTTTTGTGCCATAAGGTTAAGCGTGCTCCACATGAGATGAGTTTAAGTATATGAAAAATATATTTTAAATTGATTTCTAGATTGAAGTTTTGGGTGAATTAGCCTATGTTAATCAAGTATGGACGAAGCGGCGCGAATCGGGCAAGGGCAGTTTGAAAAGGTCGCGGTCTGGTTAGGTGAACATAGAGAGATGCAAAAAGCTCCGTTTGCCTTGTTTTAGACATAATTTTAGCGATAGGTATCGTTTCATGGGTAAGAAAAAAGAAACTCCACCAAATTTTGACTTCCTGTTAGAGGCGGACGTCCAGTTGGAGAACCGTGTTCGTCCGACCGAAGAGGCTCGCGGTCGTTTCAAAATGGCCGACGACAACCATCGTCACGTTTCCGGTAAGAGCGTTCTTGACGTTTTTTGGAGCAACGACTTCCGTCGTAATTTGCCTTCGAAAGTTGATCAACTGGACCCATGCTGACGGACGGAGAGTCCGTTAGCGCTATGCTATTAGTTCAACGCTGATTTCATCCTTACATTCAGAACAAGATAACTGCGGATGCAGAGCGGTCTTTCATTGTATTCAGAGAAAAATGTCATAAAAAAGCAATAATTTCGGAGGGGCATAGTGACATCACCTGAGCGTAATGGGCATGAAGAGAGTCTGTTCTATACAGATGAAACTGGGAGAGATGCGCTCGTAAAAGTGATCGTCGAGATTTCCAAAGAGGTTTGCAAGGCTAAAGGACTGCCAATTCGGATTGATGAGTTTTTGTGCGAAGAAGCCCACGCACGTGCTCAAGAAACAATCGGCTTTCACAAAACCAAAGAGTATTCAATATATAAGGAAGTCGCGCATGTCGGCTTTTGGTTGAACCGGCTTAAGCCCATCCGAATTGACTCGCCAATGAATACGTTTCGTGCGCTGTCCGCTGCTAGGACCGCACTGGATGAATGGACGCACGGCAATTGGGTCAAACTGGAAAAGAAGGCACAAACTGAAGAGCAGCGTTTGAGCGGCGATCTGGACTTTCCTGTGAACGAGCATGTTGTGGTTTCATTTTTGCTCGAACTTATCGAAGCCGGACAAACGGCCCATGCTAACACGCTCGGTGGAACTTTAGCGGCTGATTATAATCAGGCAATTGCCGACAACCGCAAACGAAACGCGTGGCTTCGTTCCAAAATAGAGAAATCGCTTCGTGACCATAATTATTCCGCGCGCGGATTTGCGACAATGGTCGAGGCGACATTCCGCACGCGCTGTGAACAGGATTGATTCATGCGGTCGTTCGCGATCTTCACTTCCTTCCTCATCTATGCGCCGCTCTTTTTTGATTCGACGCGAGACATTGTGATTGCAAATAAGCTCGCGGCATCGATTGTCACAATCGTTGGGGCGGCATTTGCGCTTTACTTAGGTGTCCGCGACCAGTCCGACGAAGAACGTGGAGCGCACGGTATCGGTCGTATTAGGGTTGCTATCAGATATCTGCTGTCGCAAGACAAATATGCAAGCAGGGTAGCTGCGTTTATGTTTGCCTGCTTTGCACCGATCGTCTATTTTCTGGGCGGTCAATAAATTCAGGCACGATACGGGAAATATATTTACCCCGCGCCATCCCACGCTGACAATTTTTACATTCCCAAGTTCTATCGTTGGAAATTCATTATCGAATAGAGTTTCTAAGCCCCGACTTTGGCAAGAATATCAAATTCCGTCTGTGAGGTAAGCCTCGCCAGTTTGAGCATATCCGCATTGGTAACGGGCGTTTCAAATTTTGTGCGTGAAACCTAGTTTAGCCGTTCTGCGTAGGCGAGCGCTCTAATTGCCGGTTCGCCAAGAAAATTGATTAATCGAATACGATCCCCGTCAAGGGCTGGCTCGTTATGCGGATCAACGAGGAAACGGACGCCAAAAAAGAAGGGGAGCTAACGCTCCCCTTCGGGGCTTCGTGAGCCAGCGTCGCTATGGCGCTGGACCACGGCGGCCAAGTTCTTGAGCGATCATTGCGAAAAGCGATTGCGCCGATGCGATTGCCGAGTTGCTCGCCGTGACGGCGCGCGATGCATCTTGGAACAAGGCCGCGAGTTGAGCGGCGGACTTGGTCGCAAGATCGTTGCGGTTGAGATTGAAGTTCATGGTTGCCTCCATTGTCTTGCGCCGCCCACCATGGGCCGCGTTGGAGGATGCAAAACCGCGCGTCGAATGACGGTACATCACTTGTGATCGAAACGGAGTGGAGAAGGCTGACAACGCCTTGCACCAACAAGCATTCGGCAGCGGTTAGGTTCATGCTATTCGCGGATTATGTGGGTGGAGGAGCAAAAGGAAATTTTGAACTTCAATCTCAGCCAGCTACATCACCTGATCGAGTGCTGCCATTGTCTCGGTTAGAAGGCGCTTAAGCGATAGCAAGCTAGCACCCAGCGACATTTCTGGCCGCTCAGCCATGAGCATGATAGCTTTCAGCACGGCATTGGATTCGCGCGCCAGCAACATCAGATGCATCCCGCTTGGCGCATTGCTACCGTTCAGCCAGTTCTTGGCGGTACGCTGACTGACGCCTGTCCACTTCATTATCGTCTTCGCGCCGTGGCGCGTCGATCCGAATTCAACCTTCAGTGCCGATCCGATCACTTGCGCGAATTCGGCGTCAGTCAATGCGTCGCGACCAATTGGAAATGAATTGCCCTTCTTTGGAAACATGTTGCCTCTCCTTTGCTGTTAGGAGAGGCGCAGCAACCAGCGAGAAAGCTAACGAGCAATACCAAGGCGTACCGATGGTCATTGAATGGAAAACAGATAACAATGACCTATCGGGTAAACATCCGACGAAGCGCGCTGCCGAATATGTGCGGATGTCCACCGAGCACCAGAAATACTCGACCGACAATCAGGCCGCCGAAATTCGTGAATATGCATCACGGCGCGGATTTGAGATTGTCCGCACCTATGCCGACGAAGGGAAAAGTGGCCTTCGGATTGATGGTCGATCTTCGTTGCAGAAGCTCTTGGCAGATATCGATGACGGCAACGTCGATTTTGAAGCGATCCTTGTTTATGATGTGAGCCGCTGGGGCCGCTTCCAAGACCCCGATGAGGCGGCACATTACGAGCTACGCTGCAAACGCGCTGGCATCACCGTCCATTATGTTGCCGAGCAATTTGAAAATGACGGCACCATCGGATCGTCGATCATCAAAACCGTCAAACGCGCCATGGCAGGCGAGTATAGCCGTGAGCTTTCAGTGAAAGTGTTCGCAGGACAATGCCGTCTTATAAGCTTGGGCTATCGGCAAGGCGGTGCACCTGGCTTTGGACTTCGCCGGATGCTGGTCGATGAACGCGGCGATCAAAAGGGCATATTACAGCGAGGCGAGCATAAGAGCATCGCCACCGACCGCGTTGTGCTCGTCGAAGGACCGAAGGAAGAGGCCGATCTCGTCCGCGAAATCTATCGCCAATTCGTCGATGATGGGCAGACCGAGCGGCAGATTGCCGAATGGCTAAACACGCAAGGCGTCATGTCCGATCTTGATCGGCCATGGACACGTGGTGCGATCCATCAAATTCTCATCAATGACAAATATGCTGGTCACAATGTCTGGGGTCGCACATCGTTTAAGTTAAAATCCAAACATGTACGGAACGAGCCGTCAGAATGGATCAGGCACGATCAAGCCTTTCCAGCGATTGTCCCGCAGCCACTATTCAATTCCGCGCGGCTGATCATCGAGCGACGTGCGAAACGCCTGACCGATGACGAAATGCTCGCACTTCTCTCAGAGGTTCTCAGGAAAAACGGATATCTCTCAGGTCTCATCATCGATGAATGCGAGGACGGCCCATCGAGCAGCGCATACCAATCGCGCTTTGGAAACTTGCTCCGCGCTTATTCCTTGGTCGGCTACGTCCCCGATCATGATTACCGCTATCTCGAAATCAATCGCGCATTGCGGAGGATGCACCCTTCCATCGTGAAGAGCGTCATCGAAGGCGTGCATATCGCTGGCGGCACGGCGATCCAAAATCTCGAAGATGATACGCTATTGATCAATGACGAGATCACCGCATCCATCGTGATCGCGCGGTGCAAGCTCACATGTGGCGGAAGTCGGCGTTGGAAAATCCGGCTCGACGAAAATCTACGTGCCGATCTCACAATTTGTGTCAGAATGGATAGCGAGAATATTGGCGCGCACGATTATTATGTGTTGCCGCGTATGACACTGGCAGAAGGCGTGTTGCGTCTTGCCGATCATAATGGCCTCTCTCTTGATGCCTTCCGTTACGAATCTTTGGACGGATTCTTTGCGCTCGCTGAACGAGCACCGTTCAGGAAGGCCGCATAGTCATGGCGCTTCCCGCACAACGCGTCGAGATGATCCCGATTGACCGGATCACTATCGTCAATCCCCGCCTTCGCAATAAAAAGGTGTTCAAGGGTATCGTCGAGAATATCGCCGAGATCGGCCTCAAACGCCCGATCACTGTAACATCGCGACAGGGTAATGACGGGCCGCTATATGATCTTGTGTGTGGGCAAGGCCGTCTCGAGGCCTTTCAGCAACTAGGGCAGAGTGAGGTTCCGGCGTTGATCGTAACTGCCGATCCCGAAGATTGCCTTGTCGCGAGCCTTGTCGAGAATTGCGCGCGACGCCAGCATCAGGCCGTGGATTTGTTGCAAGATATTGTAGGGATGCGGCAGCGTGGTTATTCAGACAACGAGATCGCCGACAAGACAGGCCTTTCTGCAAACTACGTTTATAGCGTCGGCAGATTGCTCGAACGTGGTGAGCGGCGGCTCGTCGCCGCTGTTGAGGCGGGATATCTGCCTATATCGGTTGCCCTCGAAATCTGCGAAGCCGATGACCAAGGCGTGCAAGCCGCGCTTCACAAGGCCTATGAAGACAAGTTGCTACGAGGTCGAGCGCTAATCGCTGCACGTCGTTTGGTTGAGGTCCGGAAACGATCCGGAAAAGCGGCAAAGCTCAGAAAAATTGTCGATGATGGCGCGACTGCCACACCAGAGGGTTTGGTAAAGGCCTTTCAGGAAGACACCGAGCGCAAGCGCGTGATGATCCGGCGTACCGAAGCAACGCGAAACCGCCTTGTGTTCGTCGTCGAAGCGTTGAGCCAGCTTTCGAATGATGAAAGCTTTGTCGCGCTTCTCGAAGATGAAGGCTTGGCGTCCATGCCGAACCGGCTTGCCGAGCGCATACAGAATGTCAGGATCAGCGCGCAATGACGGATAGCAACCGAAGTAGAAAGATCAGGCTCGCCTTTGAGCAGACAAGTTTGCGTATACCGCTCACCGAGATCGAACCGATCAGGGTGGTAACGGTAGCGGTTAAAAAGTCGGTCAAATATGGGCAGATCACGGCATCTATCCGTGAGGTGGGGATTATCGAGCCGCCAGTTGTTGTCAGGATAAAAGGAAGGGAAGATCGCTATCGTCTTCTCGACGGTCACGTCCGGCTTGAAATTCTGCAAGAGCGTGGCGACAAGGATGTTGTATGCCTTGTCGCCACAGACGATGAAGCAATTACGTACAATAAGCGCATCAGCCGCATGGCGACCGTCCAAGAGCACAAAATGATCCTGAAAGCCCTGGAGAAGGGCGTTTCAGAAGAGCGCCTTGCGCGCGCACTCAATGTGAACATGTCCAGCATCCGCCTAAAGCGCCGATTGCTCGACGGTATTTGCGACGAGGTCGTGAAGCTTCTTCAAGAGCGCATGGTGCCGATCAACACATTTAGTGAACTGAAAAAGATGCGTCCTATGCGGCAAATAGAAGCCGCAGAAACTATGATCGCAATGAACAAATTTTCATGGCCTTACGCTAAGTCACTCGTTGCCGCGACTCCTCAGCATCAATTGGTCAGTGACAAGAAGAAAGCCGTTCGCGGCCTGAGCGACGAGCAGATCGAACATATGGAACGGGAGTCGACCAACATAGATCGCGAGTTTCGCATGATCGAGCAAAGCTATGGTACTGATCATCTCGATCTCGTTTTGGCAACGGGTTATCTGTGCCGATTGATCGAAAATGTGCGGGTGGTGCATCACCTCGCGCGCCATCACCCCGAGTTACTCGCCGAATTCCAACGGATCGTGCATTTGAGAAACGCTGCGTAGAGATTGCTATGTCGTCGGCTTGCGGACTTGGTCGGCAAGGAATTCGGTGAACGGCACGATGTTCTGTTCGACGCTAGCTGCTTCCAGCGCGGCCATATAGCGGGCGCGTTGATCGACAGGGATAACCGTCCACGGATAACCGCCCGCAGCCATCATCACATTCATGAGAAAGCGCCCCATACGCCCGTTCCCATCCATGTAGGGATGGATATAGACGAAGATAAAATGCCCCAGCACGATGCGCACGTCCGGATCGGGTTCGGCCCGCAGCAGGTCAAAGAATGCGGGCATCGTGTCGCGCACTGCGTCAACATTGAGCGGGCGATGTTGTGAGCCGCGAATATAGACTTGGCCGCTGCGATATCCGGCAAGCTGCGCTGCACCAATAATCCCAGCTTCGACGCTTGGCGCAAAAAGTGCGCGATACCAATTGCCGTGATCGGCATCGGCGACATCGCCCGCATTCTCATTTTTGAGAACACGAGCAACGCTCTTTTTCACTTCACCAAAGCACTGAAAATATCCGCGCGCCGCCATCGCATCTCGATGATTGCGGTCAGCTTCGTTCGCTTCCGGATTCCAGTTACCATCGCGTACCCGCTCGATCAGTTCGCGGGTCACGCGGTAGCCTTCGATGGAGAGCGAATGATATGCGTCAGTGACATAGATTTCATCGACGGCTTGCAGATAAGCATCAATGTCATTTTGCTTAGCATTCGGCGTTGGAAATTTGCCGATTATGTCATGACGCATTCGCTCCCACATCAATTTGATGCGATGGACGTAGGGAGATGGTTCGCGCGTGAACACATAGCCTTCAAGGCGATGATCAAACGGATCGCTTTCGCGCACTTCGTGACCCGCTGCGCGCATTCCCGCGAGAATGTCATCGGCAATGCGGTCATAGCCAATGTTACGGAACGCGCCAGCGAGCCGACCGGCGATAGCGGTATGATTGCCGGCGAGCAGGCGTGCGAGCAGCGCAGTCGCATCGCGTTGTACAGCCAGCAGCGCGCGCGCCTCATTCGGATTGTTGATGAAAAAATTGCTAGAGACTGCGATCAGTCCCGCTTCGATGCCATAAACGCGCATCCCGTCCAGCATGATTTGATCTGCGACAGGGGGAAGGGTCTGGCGCACATCGAGCAAGCTCGTGCCATGTAGCAGATTGACTGGGCGATTGCTGCCGCCATCAGCGCGCACAAGCAGTTGCTTTGGCACTGTCCAATTGCCCGCGTGAAGCAGCAATGATTGGTCAGGCGATAAGCACCATGCCGATCCAAATCGCTCGTTCAGATATTCCGGGCAGAAGCCCCAGAACGATGCGTACCATGCGGTGCTTTCACCGATGTTTTCATCTGGGCGCGTGGCAATATACCAGCCCTTCATCACTGGTCGCAGAAAGCCTGTGCGAACCAAACGATTTCGGTCGGTCCGCCCCATATCATCGAAACGAATGCAGGTTCGCCCTTCACGTTGGAATCGCTCCAATGCTTCAAGGGATTTCGCCAGTTTCTCAGCCGGACTTGCCATTGCTATCTATGCCACTTTTTATGTTGGAATTTTTCTCGTATATAGAGTTGTATCAAATTTCGTATATAGTGTCGATAAAAATATCGTATATAATGCTGATGAAAGTTTCGTATATATGACAAATATGAAGGCAGGCAGGCTTTACTGAAAGTTTGAAACCTATGCCAAGAATGTAGCCACACTGCATTCGCAGCAAAATTTTACCGAAAATTAGGTCAGCCCAGTTCCAACCCGCGATCCCGTTTTGGGCGCATCGTTGTGGAACTGCGCCCCCGATCCTTGTCGCGCTCGACTTCACCCTCGCGCATCCGGCGGAACTTGGCTGCGTCGCGATAGAGACCGAGGATGCGTTCAGCTTCCTTGCGGCGGTTCTCTTTGATCAATTCTTGAAGGGCTTGGCGATCCTTGTGCTGCGCATGGATCAGAGCGTGCCGCGCATGGCTATCGCGCTCGCGCGCAAATTTGGCTTCCATCTCATTCTGTTTGCGCGTTTTGAAATATTTCCCCGTCAGAAAATCCCACGCACCGGCAATGCCTTTGCGCATCCGTGATGAGCGAATTCGTTGCTCTTCGTTCCAGCGGGTTTCGAGTTTGGTATCGAAGGCTTGGCGTTCAGCTTGATGCTGAACCTTGAGCGCTTCGCGCTTGGCTACCAATGGTTGCATGTTGTGGTGAGCGATGCGTTTGGCCTCTGCAATGTAGCGGGAGAGGCGCGGGACGATTTGCTCTCCAATGAATTGTTTCGTCTCATCGACACTGCGCAGCTTGGCGGGATCACCGAGGCGCGATGCAACGTCTTTCGATTTTGCATCGATCATGCGCGCGAGCGCGAACACATCACCATCAATGGTGACGGCGACGAAGCCTCTGCGATCACCACGCGCGAGAAAGAGGCCGCGCTCTTCGAGCGCAGATGCAAATGCCGCCGCGCCGTCCGATTGCTTCCAGCATTCTTGCACGGCGGATTTGAGTTCGCGCGGATCGAGACCCGCGCGCTTGGCTTGTTGCCATTCATCCAATGTGAAATTGCGCGCATCGCGCAGCTTTGGATTGGCGAAGCCCTTCGGCATCGACCATCCGTTTTCGAGATAGAGCTGCTTTGCGATCTCGTTCAGTTTGTTTTTGAAAAACGGCAATTCCCTTGCCGTCATGGTCTCCGCATCGATGCGTGACCACACCGCATGGCAATGGCGACGCCCTTCCTTTTCATGGAAGACGACGATGCGCGGCTGGCCGGTGAGGCCGAGCCGCTCTTCGATATCGCCGAGAGCCTTTTCGAATGTTTCGACGCGCACAGATTCATGCGCAGGCGGACTAAGCGAAACCGAAAACAGATATTGTTTGCAATTCGTCCCGCGTGATGCGGCATAGGCTTCATTCATCGCGCCCATGACGGACTCGGACACGAAGCCCGAGACTTCGTGAATCTCGACATGCTCATTCTCTTCAGTCTTGAGCAGATGAAGCCCGAGCTGTTTGGCACCACTGCGTTGCGATGCCTTGAGGATCATGGCGACACGTCCACATCGAGCGCCTGAATCAAAAGTGCGCGCATGCTCGAGACTTCGCGCACTGCCGTGAGTAATGCCTCTTCGGTTTCAGGGGTTACGGGCAGGCTTCCAGTGTTTGCAGCGCGCGCGAGCTGGTTCACATTGTTCGCCAGTCGCGATTGACCAAGGAGCGCGAGCAATTGCGCGAGCGCCTTGTGATCTTTGACAGGAAAATTGCCCCGCGTGCGTGGCGGCGGCATATCCGGCGCGAACAATCTCCACCTTATATATGCGGCGAGCGACATTCCCGCCGCTGCCTTTTCAAGATTGGCTTTCTCTTCAAACGTCATGCGCAGCGAGACGGGGTGAAGTGGGTGCAGAGGCTTGGTCATGCTTTGCCTCCCATTTTCTTATGACGGCGACGGACAGGCGGTGACGGCCTTGCCTTTGTCTGCGGTAGATTATCAGCCGCCTTTCTTGTGGATGGATTTTGCAGCCCGTCTAAGATTGCGTTCCATTCGTCCAGTGCGCGGAATAGGCTGTTTGAGTCCTCTTGATAAGCAAGGTTCGAGTCCCTGTTTTGGTTCGAGCTTACTCCGCCCGAGGGCACCAAATTCCATTTCATGATCGGTATTTACAGGCTCAATCCGGGCCCGTGCACCCATGTAAAATGTAGCAAATTGGCACAGCCCGATCTGACGCAGATGTTAACCTTCTTTGCCTCTCGCCATTATCCCTAACAAAACGTTAACACCGCTCTCAACGATAAAAGAAGGGTTGAGAACATGCGGCGCAGGCTGGTTACGACAAGCGAAGGTGCGGGGCATCCTATGCGCCGAATGATGGCGCCCGAAACATTGATTGCGAATGATCTGTTTCAGGGGAAATCGCAGAATTGGTGGCAACAGGAAGACGTCCACCTGTTCATGATCAGCTTTGGTGCGTTTTTCACGGTATTCTATACGTTCATCGCTTAGGACTTGGCATTGCCTAATTGCGCGTGTCTAGTCGGTCGCGCGGTGCAGGACGCGCGCGATCCACGCCGAGACTAGGCACGCAAAAGCGACATAAAGCAACGTTCCCTCGATTGTGGCTCCAACGCCGATCAACGCGCCCAGCGAAAGCGACGCGACAACCATGAAGCCTGAATTGACGATGTTGTTTACCGCGATGGTTCTTGCGGTTTCGGTCTTTGCGACCGTGACGGTAAGATAGGCGTAAAGTGGAACGACGAACATTCCGCCGAAAATCGCGATGCCAAGCAATGCCAGCATGACAAAGTCCGCGAGCGGAAAAGTGATGAAGGTACGGAAATCGTACAGCGGCCCCGTCGACACGCCCCAGCGTTTCACGGCAAACCAAAGCATCAGGACGAAAACGCTCATCAATATCGCCGAGATGGGCGAATACCGCGCCGAGACTGTTCCCTTTAGCAAGCGGTTCACCGCGATTGAACCGATGGCAATGCCGATAGAGAAAATCGCAAGGAACGCGGTTGCCACGCTTTCGTCGGCGTGCAGCGCGTTTTTTACAAGCGGCGGGAACTGCGCGCCAAGCAGGGCGCCCACCGACCAGAAAAAGCTGATGCAGATGATCGCAAGCCGGATGCGGCGGACGTGCATCACATCGCCGATCAGCCTCCAAGACGCCGTGAAAATGTTGAGATCAACTTTCAGGCCCTTTGCGCCTTCCTCTGGCGGTGCGGGGGGAACCATATGTCCAGCAATCCGGCCGATAATGGCAACGCCGATGACGGCTGCGGCCATTGTCCAGCTGGGCACGCTGCCATCACGGACGAGTTGCTGCCCCCACCCACCACAAATCGTGCCGAGCAATATGGCAATATAGGTTCCGGCCTCGACCAATCCCGTACCGCCAAGGACATCGGCTTCGTCAAGATGCTGCGGGAGGATCGCGTATTTTATCGGGCCAAAAAACGTTGAGTGCACGCCCATTGCGAACAAAGCCGCAAGCATCAAAGGAATGTTGTGAAGCACCAATCCCGCTGCACCGAACATCATGATGATGATTTCGGCAGATTTGACCATGCGGATCAGGCTCGCTTTGTCGTGACTGTCGGCGAGTTGCCCGGAAATCGCGGAGAGTAGGAAGAATGGCAGGATGAAAAGCCCCTGCGCGATGGTGCTGAACTGGGCTTCGCGGGTCGGATCGTCGTAAACCGTATAGATCACCAACATGACCATCGCGGTGCGGAACAGATTGTCGTTAAAAGCGCCGAGAAATTGCGTGACAAACAAGGGAAGGAAATGCCGATTTTTCAGCAAGGACGTGGTAGTCTGCATGGCGTGTCGCCTCCCCTATTATGTGGCACGCCCTAGCGGCAGCGTCGGCAACGGCAAAGCGCTTTTCTTGTCGGTCGATGAAATCGGTCCGTGATTTTGTCGCAAAAGGTCTTTAGGATAACGATATGCTAAGTCTGCCGAATATCCTGACCCTGTCTCGCATCCTGGCGGTGCCGATCCTCGTTTTTCTGCTGTGGCCTAGCCTGAACCCAGGCGGAGCGCAGCCAGCGGTGCTCGATTATTGGCTGGCGTTTGCGCTGTACTGTTTGATGGGCTTTACCGATTATTTCGATGGCTATCTGGCGCGTGCGCAGGGGACGGTGTCGAAACTCGGCATCTTTTTAGACCCCATCGCCGACAAGATTATGATCGCCGCCGTCATCCTGCTGTTGGTTTTTACGCGCGATGTCGTGGGGTGGCATGTAATTGCAGCGTTGGTCATCTTGCTGCGTGAAATCATCGTTTCGGGGTTGCGCGAATTTTTGGCGGGATTGCAGGTTTCGATCCCTGTTTCGCAAATGGCGAAATGGAAAACCGCAGCGCAGCTGGTGGCATTTGGCGGGTTAATCCTTGCAGGCGCGCTGCCAGATTGGGAGTTGTTGAAAACAGCGGCGCTGGCACTGTTATGGATTGCGGCGATCCTAACGCTTATCACCGGCTGGGATTATTTGCGCGTCGGCGTAAAGCATATGGATTGATGGCGTGAAGCTTGTCTATTTTGCGCGGGTCCGCGAAGCTGTTGGCGTCGATAGCGAGCAGGTTGACGTTGAAGCCGGAACTCACATTGCGAAATTGATTGATCGGCTGGCGGAGCGAAGTGACCGTCATGCCATCGCATTTTCGGACCGTAGTAAGCTGCGTTTCGCACTCGATCAAAAAATGGTTCGTGCAGATTCTTTGCTGGACGATGCACAAGAATTGGCCATTTTTCCACCGGTTACGGGTGGATGATCGACGTCCGCATTCAGATCGAGCTGTTCGATAGCGCGGCGTTGCTGGCTTCGTTGCAGGCAGACGGAGTCGGGGCAATTTCCAGTTTCACCGGATTAGTGCGCAGCGACGACGGAGTGACAGCCATAGAGCTGGAACATTATCCGGCGATGACTTACGCGAGCTTACGCGCCGTGGCTGCCGAGGCGCTCAGCCGGTGGAACTTGTCGGGTGCGATCATCGTGCATCGCGTCGGTAAAATGGCGGTTGGGGAGCCCATCGTCTTCGTTGCTGCGGCTTCGGCGCACCGCGCGGGAGCACTGGCGGCCTGCGCGTTCCTGATTGACCGCCTGAAAACCGACGTGCCGTTTTGGAAAAAGGAATTTCGGGGCGCGGACGCACGCTGGGTTGAGGCCAAGGCCAGCGACGATGCACGCGCCGCTGACTGGGATTAGGCTAAAGGACTAGCTTGGATACAGCTGCCGCATCGTCTCGGCGAGCAATTCAAATTCCGAATGACGTGGGCTGTTGGTTCGCCAGACTAAAGCAATATCCCGCGACGCATGGGGTGCATCTAGCGGCCTTGCTTGTACTTCGGTGTTGTTCAACAGTCCGGCCTTCACCGCCATTTCCGGGATCAAGGTCTGCCCCAGGCCGTTATCTACCATCAAAATCAACGTATGCAGCGACGTGCCCAGCATCGTTGCCGATGCGCGCAATTCTGGACGATTGCAGGCGGCAAGCGCGTGATCCTTTAGGCAATGGCCATCGACGAGTAGCAGCAATCGCCCTTCGTCGACATCATCGGGAGTTACCGATGCTGGCGGATTGTCTGGTTCTCCTTTTGGAAAGGCTACATAAAGCCGGTCGCTAAACAGGACGGCATGGTCGATGTCGCCTGCTGCATAGGGTAACGCCATCAACACGCAATCGACTTGCCCTTTGTGCAGAGCATCGACCGCCGCAGCGCTGGCTTCTTCTCGTAGGAACAGTTTGAGATCGGGGTATTTCTGTCGAAGCTGTGGCAACAATTTGGGCAGCAGAAACGGCGCAATCGTCGGGATGACACTCATGCGCAGCTCGTCGGCCAAAGGCGTTCCGGCAGCCCGTGCCATGTCAGCCAGCTCCTCTGCTTCACGCAATATTCGGTGCGCCTTTGTCACCATCCGCGACCCAAGCGGGGTGAAGCGCACCACGCGCCGCGTGCGTTCCACCAGTGTCAGACCCAGCAACGATTCCAGCTCTCTGATACCGGCGGAAAGCGTGGATTGGGTGACGTAACAGGCCTCAGCCGCTTTGCCGAAATGGCCATGCTGTTCCAGCGCAACCAGATATTGCAGCTGTTTAAGGGTGGGGAGATAGGTGCTCAAAAACGCGTACCTTTCGATTAATTGTGCCCTAATAATCGATTGAGCCGATATTTACCATCAATTCCGCGCAGTGATTAAACCAAATGTCTGGTCAAAGTGAATTTGCCATTGTAACTTTTTGAATAGGACCCAGATTGAGAGGCAAGCAAAATTGCCCCAGCTGGGATCGGTTGTCGCAGGAGATTATCAGTCGATGTTCAACAATTTTATCGACTATCTAGATTCGATCAAAGAGCGCGATCCAGCGCCACGTTCGCGTTGGGAGATATTGTTTTACCCTGGTGTTTGGGCGCTTGGTCTTCACCGCGTCGCGCATTGGTTGTTCCGCGGCGAAATGTTTTTCCTCGCGCGTTTTGTCAATCACCTTGCCCGCTTTCTGACAGCGATTGATATCCATCCCGGCGCGAAGATCGGACAGAATTTTTTCATCGATCATGGTTTTGTTGTGATTGGGGAAACATCGGTCATCGGTGATAACGTCACGATTTATCAAGGCGCAACATTGGGCGGCACGAATCCGACGAACGGGCAGGGCGGAAAACGCCACCCGACTATTGGCGATAATGTTATTATCAGCCTAGGGGCAGCCGTTCTTGGCCCGATTTATGTCGGCGCGAATAGCCGGATCGGCGCGAATGCTGTCGTCACCAAAGATGTTCCTGAAGGGGCGACGATGGTCGGCATACCGGCGCGTTCCACCTTGGTAGAGGTGAAGCCGGCAACGCAGGCCTTCACCCCTTATGGCACGCCGTGCAGCGAACGTTTTGATCCGTCGACGCAGAAACTGGAAATCCTGCAGTGCGAAATGGAGACGATGCAAAAGCGGCTGGCGATGTTGCTGGAAGAGCGCGACGCAGCCCAAGCCGCCAAAACTTCTCCCCGTAAAAAAGGCACGCGGAAGTCTGCTTGAGCGCCATAATCACGCCCTTCCCGCTGCATGCAACTCGGCCATTACAAGTCGGGTTTGATCGGGCCGAACTCACCCGCATATTGGATCTTTATGGCCGAATGGTCGCCGCCGGAAAATGGCGCGACTATGCGATAGACCTTGGCCGAGACATGGCCGTCTTTTCCGCATTTCGTCGCAGTGCAGAGCGCCCCGAATATCGCATCATCAAAAACCCGGCACTCCGCCAAAAACAGGGCATGTGGGCGCTAATGGGTGAGGGCGGTGCGGTGTTGAAACGTGGGCATGATTTGGGACCGATATTGGCGCCGGTCGAACGCAAGCTATTAAAACTGGTTGACGGATAACGCACCGTCAATCGCCGTCCATTGTTGGTTTGTCGAAAAGGGCATCCCGCCACGCTGCAATCATTTGTGTTTGCTGCCCCGGTGGTTAAGGTTCACGCCTGAATTTTTGAATGTTGGGGAGTGACATAATGATCCGTAAGTTTACTTTGGCGCTGGCGGTTTCCAGTATCGCCATTTCGGGTAGCGCGATGGCGCAAAATAAGCCTGCGCCGGTCGCCGATCTGGTGAAGCAGGTGAACATTCCCTATGAAAAGTTCACACTGGATAATGGCTTGACGGTCATAGTTCATGAAGACCGCAAAGCGCCGATTGTTGCCGTATCCATCTGGTATGGCGTCGGGTCGAAAAACGAACCCAAGGGCCAGACCGGCTTCGCCCATTTGTTCGAACACATCATGTTCAACGGCAGCGAAAATGCACCCGGCGACTATTTCCAATATACCAAAAAAATCGGCGCGACCGACCTGAATGGCACGACGTGGCTGGACCGCACCAACTATTTTCAGACGGTCCCCACCAACGCGCTGGAATCGGCCTTGTTCCTTGAAAGCGACCGCATGGGGCATTTGCTCGGTGGGCTGACCGAGGAATCGGTGAAAACGCAGATTGGCGTTGTGTCCAATGAAAAAAGGCAGGGTGATAATCAGCCTTATGGTCTGGTCGAATATGCCCAGTCCGAAAACCTGTTTCCCAAGGGGCACCCTTATCACCACAACACCATCGGCAGCCTAGAGGATTTGGCAGCGGCGAAGCTGGATGATTTCAAACAGTGGTTCAAAGATTATTACGGCCCCAATAATTCGGTGCTTGTACTGGCAGGGGACATCAACGCAGCACAGGCAAAGCCGCTTGTTGCAAAATGGTTCGGCGACATCGCCAAGGGCCGCGATGTCCCCGCCGTTAATGCGCCGATCCCGACGTTAGAAGCGACGAAGAAAATCGTTTTGAAAGACAAGGTTCCGGCAACCCGAATCTATCGCCATTGGATTGTCCCCGGCCTTGCTGATCCAGAATTCACCGCATTGCGTGCTGGCGCATCGGTGCTGGGCGGCCTTGCCAGTTCGCGGCTCGACAATGTTTTGGTACGCGAAGAGCAAAGCGCTGTGGGTGTGAGCGCGTTTGTCCTGCCCTTTGTTCATGCCAGCATGTTTTGGGTGCAAGCTGATGTAAAGCCGGGCGGCGATGCCGATGCGGTTGGAAAGCGGCTGGACGAATTGATGGCCGATTTCATCAAGAACGGCCCAACCAGTGATGAAGTGCAGCGTGTTGCCTCTAGCGAAGCGGCGCAGCGGATTGACGGGCTGGAGCAAATTGGCGGCTTTGGCGGCAAAGCCGTCGCGCTTGCCGAGGGGCAGCTTTATACCGGCGATGCCGATTACTACAAAAAAGAGCTGGAACGGCTTGCGGCGTTGAAGCCCGAAACGATCAAAGCGGCGATGCAGAAATGGTTGTCGCGCCCAGTGCTGCAAATCGTGGTCGAGCCCGGTGAGCGTGAAGCCTATACAGAGGTTCCCGGCGGTTCGGGCGGCATCCGTACCGGCGGCACATCCTCACCCGCATTCTACATGCCCCCCGGCGACGAACGCTTGACGGCGCTGACTGGGTTTCAGGCTTCAGATCGCAGCAAAATGCCCGATCCCGGGACGACGCCGAATGTCGATTTCCCAACGGTTGAAGAAGGCAAGCTGAAGAACGGCATCAAAGTGTTCTTCGCGCGCCGTGCCGCTGTGCCATCGGTGCGCGTCGCCGTCAGCTTTGATGCAGGCTATGCCGCCGATCCGGTTGACAAGCGCGGTACAGCGTCGATGCTGAATACATTATTGTCCGAAGGCACAACGACGTTGACGGCAACGCAATTGGCGGAAACCGAGGAACGCCTTGGTGCCGATGTAAACGTCAACAGCTCGCAAGACCGCACGGTCGCTAGCCTGCGTGCGGTAAAACCGAACTTAAAGGCATCACTGGCGTTACTCGCTGATGTAGTCAAAAATCCGGCGTTGGCGGAGAAAGACATTGAACGCGTTCGCGTGCAACAGCTTACTCGGATCGCGGGCGAAAAGGCGCAGCCACAGGGCATCGCTTCGCGGCAATTGCCTGCGATGATTTACGGCAAGGCACATCCCTATGGTGGGCCGATGTCGGGCAGTGGTGATGCAGCGGCGGTTCAGTCGCTGACCCGCGCGGACTTTGCCGCATTCCACGGCGCATGGATGCACCCGTCAAAAGCTGAAATTTTTGTCGTCGGCGACACCACGCTGAAAGACATAACCAATCTGTTAAACAAGGAATTCGGCAGTTGGAAACCCAAAGCAAAGCCTGCCCCTGCGAAAGCATTTACGGCCGTTGTCCCTGAACAAAAGGGCCGGATTGTTCTGTTTGATCGGCCCAATTCACCGCAGTCGATGATTATGGCGGGGCAAGTTTTGGATGTGAAGGGAAGCGACGATCTGCTGACGTTTCGTGCCGCAAATGACGTGTTCGGTGGCGACTTTACCGCGCGTTTGAACATGGATTTGCGCGAAACCAAGGGCTGGTCCTATGGCACTTACTCGCAAATCCCCAGCCGTGCTGATCGCATTGCCTTTGGCATTTCTGCACCGGTGCAGACCAATCAAACCGGGCCATCCTTGGGCGCTTTGATGGGGCATTTAAAGGATTTCACTGGCGACAAAGGCGTCACCAGTGATGAACGCGATTTGACGGTCAACGGCAATATCCTGGAACTGCCCGGCAGCTACGAAGTGTCAGGAGCCGTGATGGGGCAGATGCAATCCGACCGGCTGAACAAGCGCCCGTTCAACTATGTGGAAACATTGGCCGAACGTTACAGCAAGCTGACCCCCGCAGAAATGACGGCGGCATTCAAATCAAAGGTTAACCCTGACAAATTCACATGGTTTGTGGTAGGCGATGCCGCAAAGGTAAAATCACAGTTGGAACCACTCGGTTTGCCGATTGAAATGGCCGCCGATGATGCTAACAAAGCCACTGCTAACAACAATGTTACTAGCAATGCATCATGCCCCACCAAAGAGAGGAATTCAGACATGGCAGCAGTAGATGGCGATTGGGACGTCACAATCAAAAGCCCGATGGGCGACCAGAAATCGGTTTTCACTGTCACCAGCGACGGCGGAAGCTTTTCGGGTAAAGTCGCAGGCGCGCTTGGATCAATGGATGTTAAAGACGGCACAGTCGACGGCAACACTCTAAGCTGGAAAATGGACATGACCGTTCCAATGCCAATGACGTTGGAAGGCACAGCAACTGTTGATGGCGACAACATCAGCGGCGAAGTAAAGGCCGGAGCCTTTGGTTCGATGGCGATGAGCGGCTGCCGCAAAGCCTAATTCAGCCTGCGTCCTTGGCGCACGCAATGTAAAAATGACGGGCCGCTTCTCTGAATAGGGGAGCGGCCTTGTTCTATGGTGCTGCTGTGCCTATGAATATCGGTAGTGGATTCTCGAAACAGAAAGACATAACCGCATGAGCCAGCTCGCATCTCCCGGCCAGCTTCGGATGTCGCTCATTCGATGGGCGTTGTTTGTTATTCCGGTGATTATGCTGCTGGGCTTTGTGTCCGGCACGATTTCAGGCTCTGGTGAGGACAATCGCTGGTTTCAGGAATTGATCAGGCCAGAGGCGCAGCCTCCCGGTTGGGCATTTGGCGTAGTATGGCCCATCCTATATTTCATGACTGGCCTTGCCTTTGCGATTATCCTGAACGCGCGCGGCGCGCCGCAACGCGGGCTGGCGATTGGTTTGTTTTTGACTCAGCTGGTCCTCAATCTGTTCTGGTCACCTTTGTTTTTTGGTCAGCATCAGGTGACCAGTGCGTTTTACCTAATCATCGTCATTTTCTTAACCGCGCTGGCGACCACTTTGGTTTTCGGTCGCATTCGTAAAGCGGCCGCGTGGTTGATGGTGCCGTATCTGGCGTGGTTAAGCTTTGCGACAATCCTGAATTATCAGATCGACCAATTGAACCCCGATGCGGAACGACTATATGTTCCTGCATCAAGTGAACCAATCGGAGGCTAAGGCCGTGCAAAGTGAAAAACGCATTTTCGACGACCTATCAAAAGTCATCACCGGCATCGCCGGGACCGTTGCTGGGATGGGCCGCGAAGCCGAAGCGAACGTCAAAGACCGCGCTCGCGAATGGGTTTCTGGCCTTGAAAGCGTGTCGCGTGAAGAATTTGACGCGGTCAAAGCCATGGCGGCAACTGCGCGTGCCGAGGCAGAGGCGCTGAAAGCGCGCGTTGCGGCATTGGAAGCGGCCATCGGCGTGAAGTCGGCGGCCAAACCCGCTGTAGCGAAAGCCAAAGCGGCGCCGAAACCAAAGGCTGCACCGAAACCGCGCGCGCCGAAATAGGTCAAAGCGTCATCGCCCGTTTATGAACGGGCTGTGACCTTATCCACAAACCGCCCACAGACTTGTGCGCTCGCTGGTCGAACGCCGCTTGCGCGCGATTCCACCAAGGTGCATCAACCGGCTTGTCAACGAAGCAGGGCCGCAATGCGCGATCAGGAAGAAGAATTTGCCGAGATGGAACGCGAGGAATCCGCGCCGCTCGATATGCTTGCCGCCCTTTTCGAAGCGCGCGGCTGGGAATATGACGTCATCAGCGATGAGGAAGTCACTGCTGAATTTAAAGGCAGCTGGACTAGCTATCAACTCCGCGCAATCTGGCGCGAAGAGGATAACGCGCTGCAACTCTTGGTCTTTCCAGACGTCACGGCGCCAACGGAAAAGCATGAAACAATCTATAAAGCCCTGGGCCTGATTAATGAGCAACTCTGGCTCGGCCATTTCGATCTATGGTCGCAAAACGGCATCATCCTATTCCGCAATGGCAGCTTGCTGCCGCCCAATGGCATGTTGGGCGTCGATCAGGCGCAGACGATCATCGACGTCGCGCTGGATGAATGCGAACGGTTCTATCCGGTGTTCCAGTTTATCATCTGGGGCGAGAAGAGCCCCGAGGATGCCTTGGCCGCCGCGTTGATCGAAACGCACGGCGAGGCTTAGGCTTCAGCCCCGCTTCAGCAAATAATGCAAAGTCGCAATCGCCATGGGTTTGGCGGGATCATCCTGCCAGGCGCGCGATTCTACATTCGCCATTGTCCGGCCTAGGCGCGTGATTGTGCCAACGGCATAGCTTGTCTGCATCATCCCGCCGCGCATGAAATCGACGGTGACATTGACCTGCTTAAACCGCGCCTCGTCGCCACGTTCACGCAGTGCATGGGCAATCGCTGCAACGGCTGCCATTTCTAAAAGGCCTGAAATCGCGCCGCCATGCAGAAATCCGGGACGGCCTTGCACTTTTTGCGCGAACGGCATGGTGATCAGCGGCGACCCGTCGTGCAGGCCCGATATCTCCATATCCAGGCTTTGCGCATAAGGCGGCAGGTGCAATTCGTGTAGTGTCTCAGTCATGCTATTCTGTCGCCGATGCGGATAAATGTTCCCGTTGCATGGGCAAGCGGTTCGTCGATGTTACCGTTATGCGCGATGCCGCGAACAAAGGCCATGCTGTGGGTCAGGTGATAGCATACCCCTCGCCCGAACACCTTTGCGCCTTTGGGGGACGGCCGCAGATAATCGAGCCGAAGGTCCATGGTGACTTGCGGGCGAAACTCGCCGAGCCGGTTCCAGATCGATAGCGACGTTGCGTTGTCCATCAGGCTGATGATCGCCGAGGATGCCAGCACGCCGGTCTCTGGATCGCCGACCAGATCCTCCCGCCAGTCAAGGGCAAGTTCGACCCATTCATCGGTATGGCTGCCATATTCCATGCCGAGATGTCCGCCATGGCCGAATTGGCTTATCATGCGCATGATAAGTGCCGGATCAAAGCCGTTCGGCATAGGCAGTTTTGAAAGATCAACGCCTGACATCAATCAGTTCTCCGGTCCGAAATAGCGGGTGGTCGGGCGCGTGGGGATGCCATCTATGCTGGTGTTGCGACCTGCCGCCTTTTCTAGCCAATCAACCTCGGGCATACCGGCATGTGCCTTTTTCAACGTCTCACGCTCCCTGTCAAATTCCATAAAGGGTATGCCCCAGCCGCAGCTGGTCTGGACGCTTTCTACATCGATAACGAAAATCTGCCGCGTGCCGGGGAAGAGTTCAAAATGCGATGCGAGCGCATTCCAGCCTCCATCCTGCGGCAGTACGGCTGTGCCGCGACCATATATGCGCAGGATCAATGCAGGCCGGTCAAAATTGCAGAACATCAATGTGATCCGACCGTCCACCGATAGATGCGCGTGGGTTTCATTGCCTGATCCGGCAAGATCAAGATACGCGACCTGCGTCGGCGACAGCACGCGAAACGCGTCATAGCCCTTTGGCGATAGGTTTATCCGTCCATCGGCAGCGGCGGTCGCGGCGAAAAACACCGGCTGCTTGCCGATCATTTCCACATGTTTGTCGTTCAGCGTATCAAAAAATTCGGCCATGTCAGACATTGGCCGAATTGTGTTTTCAAGACAAGCTTAACAGGTCGTCCCTGGAATTGGCACGCCAAATGGGCCTTTACATGGCTTTTTCGGCTTAGGCTTGGCTGTTGAACCGCCGCTGGAGCGCTCGCCCATGCCAGTCATGAAACTGGCGAAGGATTGGTAACGCGCCTTTGCGGTCCATTCGATATTCCACACTGCCTTGGGATTAGTCGGCTTGGCGGGAAAGGCGAAATTTTCTTCAGGGCCAAAGGCGTTCATGCTGCCGAACATCATGCCGCCCGCCGCTGTTTTGGCCTCGGCGGGGATTGCGCAGCTGGTCTGCGAAGGCGGCATCACATTTTTCAGGCCGATCTGTTTCTGCACTTCAGCAGGCGACAAATACCCCATGCCTTCGCTGAAATCCCGGTTGCTGGCCGATGTCCACATCACCATATCGCCGCCATTTCCAGCGCGTTCCATGCCGCCCATCGCCCATGCGGCATAGCCCGTCGCGGTCGCAACGCTGTTCCAGCCAAGCTGGATGGCTGCACCGGAATCAGATGCGTTGACGTTCAGCGTGTCCATATAGTTATTCGACAGGCTGAATTTGATTTCGGGGGTGAAGTTGCTCGTGACCCGATGTTCGCCGACAATGGATGAACCGGACTTAGGTTGTTTGCCGCCTTTTTCATTTGGCCACCACGCAGCGTTCTCATCACGCGCCCTGGCTGCCGCGGCATATTTCCCCATCGCGCCGGGCGGCATCGCCATGGGCGGCATTTTCGCTGTCGGCATTTTGGAAAAATCGATGATGAATGGCTGCCCTTTTGGTGCTTTGTCGCCACAGCCCCAAAAAATCAGGATGCGACCTTTGGGTTTTTCCATCTTATCATTTTTGTCATAGTCGCGCTCGGTAGGCTGTGTTGGTCCTGTACCGGGTGCGTCGCCAAGCAATGGTACCGATTTCCCCATTTTTGCTGCAGCTGTGAAGAAATGATCGCCCTTTTCGGGTTGCACTGGCGCGGGGATCGTCGATTCCAGCCGCAGATCGAGCATCTGGTTATCACCGCCGCCCAATAGACCGCCAAGTCCGCCGCCCATCAATGCGCCCATGCCCATGCCAGACATGGTTTTCACGTCCATTTCATAGCGGGCTTTGGGGCCAGTGGTTTTTTGCGCAGCGCTCGGCGTCACGACTAAAGCGATCGATAGCACAAGCAGCGAAGAATAACGGAATGTTGGACGCACGAAAACTTCTCCCATTTTGCTAGAAACAGTGTTTCCAGCCGACGGTGCGACCCGTTATGTCTATGCCAATACGCCCAAAACGGCTATCATGCAAGCTATCCAGCAGTACCACCCACGGTCAAGGCGCTGACTAAGGTCGTTGGTTGGCCGACGCCAGCGGGGACACTTTGTCCGGCTTTGCCGCAAACGCCAACGCCTTCATCCAGCGCCATATCATTGCCGATGCCGATCACTTTTTGCATCGCAGTGGGGCCATCGCCGATCAGCGTCGCACCTTTGATCGGATCGCCGAGCTTGCCGTCTTTGACCAGATATGCCTCTGTG
>JBEBKE010000016.1:0-27620 GCA_040079555.1 Sphingorhabdus sp.
GACTTTGCCGGTGCACGGCGCGTATTAACACCGGCCAGTATCACCAATGTGAACCGTGCATCTGATCTGGCCACACCCGCTTCCCCCAAAGCATAATTGCTTTATAGCCAGCGGCGATGATCCGCGCCGACCAACCCTTTGTATTGCTGGATGACGCAAGGCCATCGAATGCCGCACCAGCGCGACTGTATCAAAACCCTGTTCGAACTGTGGCGGCACACACTGCCGCTGAATTGCGCTTGCTGTTGGACGAATTGGCCGAAGCGCAGGCGACCGGCCTGCACGCCGCAGGCTATCTGGCCTATGAAGCCGGTTTTGCACTGGAGCCAAGGTTTGCGGATCAAGCCGAAAACCGCGATATTCGGGCGCCTTTGGCCTGGTTTGGGTTGTTTGCGGACTATCAAGAAATTGACGCCATGACGGTAAAGTCGTTGTTGCCCGACCCGGCTGGCGCTTGGCTCGGCCCGCTACGTCCTAAAGTCGCGCGAGGCGACTATGATGCTGCGTTTGACGCGGTTGAGCGCTATATTACCGATGGAGATATCTATCAGGCGAACCTGACCTTTCGTGCTGAGGCCGATTATGCCGGAAATCCGCTGGCGCTTTATGCTGCGCTGCGCGCACGCTCGGCGGCGGGTTATGGCGGGGTGATTTGGACTGGCGAGCAGTGGTTTCTGTCTTTCTCGCCAGAGCTGTTCTTTGCGTTAAAAGATGGCCGCGTCACAACTAAGCCGATGAAGGGCACCGCCGCGCGGGTCACCGATGCCGTTGCCGATGCAGTGCTTGCCAGCGAGCTGCAAAACGACCCCAAACAGCGCGCCGAAAACCTTATGATCGTGGACCTGTTACGCAACGATTTATCGCGCGTAGCCGAACCGGGTTCGGTCACAGTGCCCGATTTGTTTGTGATCGAAAGCTATCCCACAGTGCACCAGATGACATCGACGGTTACCGCGCGGCTGGCTGACGGCCTGGGCGCCGTTGATCTGATCCGTGCGATCTTTCCTTGCGGGTCAATAACCGGTGCGCCGAAAATTCGGGCGATGGAGATCATCAACGAGATCGAAAGCGCGCCGCGCGGTATCTATTGTGGTTCTATTGGGCGTATCGACGCAAGTGGCGATGCCGCTTTCAATGTCGCCATCCGCACATTTCACTTGAATGCAGCGACAAAGCGGGTTTCAGTCGGATTGGGCTCAGGCGTTGTTGCGGACTCGGACGGCGCATCCGAATGGGCAGAATGTCTGGCAAAGGGGAGATTTGCAGTTGTGACAAGGCCGGATTTCGATCTGATTGAAACAATGCGGTTTGAACCGGCCAGCGGCATTGCGCGGCTTGAGTTTCACCTCGATCGGATGAAAGACAGCGCGCGGACGCTGGATTTTGCCTTTGACCGGCACGAAGCGTGCAATCGCCTCCATGCCGCGACATTCCATTTGACCGATCCGGCAAAGATACGGCTGCTTGCTTCGCGCGGCGGTGCGCTGGCGATCGAAGTGCGGCCTTTGCCTGCGGATGTCAGCGCGCCGTGGACGGTCGCTGTCGTTCCTTTGCCCGTTGATGATCAGGATTTCCGGCTTTCGCATAAAACCAGTGATCGCGCTTTTTATGATGACGCGCGGAAAGCCACAAACGCTGATGAGGTTTTATTTGTAACTACAGATGGTTACCTAACCGAAGGCAGTATTACGGCGATCTTTGTCGAACGCGATGGAAAGCTCATGACGCCATCTTTGTCGCGCGGTCTTTTGCCATCGGTTTTGCGCCGCGAACTGATCGAAAGCGGACAAGCAGTCGAAGCCGACCTGCGCCCCGACGATCTCGCCGACGGTTTCCTGCTTGGAAACAGCCTGCGAGGCCTTTTTCCCGCCAAATACTGAAGCGCGCCGGGTTGCGTAATAACCGGCAAGCCGATAGGGGCTGCGGCGTAATCTTATCATCGCCAACCGCCAGCAGGACATAATAATGATTGAACGGCTTTCCTCCGCCATGGGCCGCATCGCGCCTTCGCCAACGCTTGCTATGTCCACCCGCGTGCTGGAATTAAAAGCGCAGGGCATCGACGTTATCGGCCTGTCTGCAGGCGAGCCCGATTATGACACCCCGGACTTTGTGAAGGACGCCGCGATTGAGGCGATCCGCGCTGGCAAAACCAAATATACTGCCGTTGACGGCATTCCCGAACTAAAGGCCGCGATCCGCGCAAAGTTCAAACGCGATAACGGTATCGAATATTCAGCCAAGCAGATCACGGTCAATGCGGGCGGCAAGCATACCTTGTTCAACGCGATTGCCGCGACAGTCGATATTGGCGACGAGGTTATCATCCCGGCACCCTATTGGGTCAGCTATCCCGATATCGTCCAATTTGCGGGCGGAACGCCGGTCATCCTGCTGGCAAAAGCGGCGGCAAACTATAAAATTACGCCCGAACAGCTGGAAGCGGCGATCACGCCCAAAACGCGTTGGCTGATTCTCAATTCACCATCGAACCCCACCGGCGCAGCCTATAGCGCGCTGGAGCTGCAAGCGCTGGGCGAGGTGCTGTTGAAACATCCACAAGTCTTGCTGCTGACCGACGATATGTACGAGCATATCTGGTACGCGCTGCAACCGTTCGCGACGATGTTGCAAGTTTGCCCCGATCTGTACGATCGCACGTTGACGATGAACGGTGCGTCGAAAGCTTATGCGATGACCGGCTGGCGCATTGGCTATGCCGGTGGTCCCGAATGGATCATCAAGGCAATGGCTGACCTGCAATCGCAATCGACCAGCAACCCATGTTCAATCAGCCAATATGCAGCGACCGCTGCGCTGAACGGTCCGCAGGATTTCTTGAAAGAGCGGAATGCGAAGTTCAAGGAGCGCCGCGATCTGGTGGTGTCGATGTTGAACGACGCACCGGGCCTCAGCTGCCCGACGCCCGAAGGCGCATTTTATGTGTATCCCGATGCCAGCGGCGTGATGGGAAAGACAACGCCAAAGGGCAAAAAGATCGAAACCGATGCCGATTTGATCGACTATTTCCTCGACGAACACCGCGTTGCAGCGGTGCATGGCGCGGCCTTTGGCCTCTCCCCGGGCTTTCGGATCAGCTATGCGACGTCGAACGAAGCGCTGCGTGAAGCGTGCACGCGCATCCAGTCGGCGTGCGCAGACCTCACTTGATCGCAAATCGCCGCGTATCGGCGGTTGTTAAGCCGGGTTTAACCATCGACATGCTTAGAAAGCGCATACATATTGTAACGATCCGGCGCTTTCCTGCGAAATAGCCCAAGACAGAATGATGGCATATGCGACAGATTTTTTCCTTTGTGCGTTCCGAACTTTTCCTCAGCATCATTGGCGGCTTTGCCCTTGGTGTAACCGGAATGGCGCTGGTGAAACCAGCAAGCGCAACATCGGAAAAGGCTGAGGCTGGTGCGGTTCTGATCGAAGGAACAATGCAAGGTGCCGCAATCGATGGAAAACTCACCCGTTAAAACGTCCCGCTGGATAACAGTCTGTTGTGCCGCTGCGTTACTCGGCGGCGGGGCCTATTATTTTTCAAACACTGATAACGCAGCCATCGGCATCGCCCACGCGGCAGAGGGCAAGGCGATCGCTGCGCCGATTGCCAAAATCACCGAACCTGCTGGTCAGCAAGTCGCGGTTTTTGCCGGCGGTTGTTTCTGGGGCGTCGAAGGTGTTTACGAACACGTAGCTGGAGTGATCCGGGTAGAATCAGGCTATGCTGGCGGTTCCAAATCCGATGCCGATTATGACCGGGTTAGTGATGGCCAGACTAAACATGCTGAGGCTGTGCGGATTGTCTATGATCCGGCGCGGGTCAGCTATGATACGCTGCTGCACATCTTCTTCTCCGTCGCGCATAACCCGACCGAGCTAAACCGTCAGGGGCCGGATACTGGCCCGCAATATCGCTCAGCGATCTTCCCTGAAAACGCGGGGCAGCGCACAGCGGCAGCGGCCTATATCCAGCAGCTCGATAAAGCCAAAAGCTGGCGGCAGCCGATCGTGACGCGGATCGAAAATGGCGCATTTTATCCGGCCGAGGACTATCATCAGGACTATATGGTGAAAAATCCGAACAGCGGATATATTGTCCGCTTTGATGTGCCAAAGGTGCAGGCGTTAAAGCAGCTGTTCCCCAATATTTATCGCGGGAAGTAACCGCGGCGGATCAGCGCCGATAAGCAGGAATGGCCCAGCCGCGATGGATCGCCATTGCGCGCAAAGCAAAGCCCGCAAGCGCGCTGATGATCGCGGCAGGCAGCAACGCCAGCTGCAGCCATAGCAGCAATACGAACAGCCCTGACGCCAAGGCGGCGGCGGTGACGTAGATTTCGGGCTTTAGCAATATCGACGGCTCGCCCGCCAATACGTCGCGGATAATGCCGCCGACACAGGCGGTGATGACCCCCATCATCATCGCGGGCAAAGGCTCGATCCCTAGGCTCAACGCTTTCCACGCGCCGAAAACAGCGTAAATCGCAATGCCGACCGCATCAAACCAATCGAGCGCCCGTTCATTCCACACCGACACTGGGGTCATCCAAACAAGCCCTGCCGTGCCGAGGCACGTCGCCGCAAAAGTCCAGTCATGCACCCAAAACACCGGCGCACCGATCAGGAGATCGCGCACCGTGCCACCACCAACGCCAGTGACCAGAGCGAAGAATGCGAAGGTGACGAGTGTCTGCCGTTGCTTAGCCGCCGCGAGCGCGCCGGATGCTGCAAAGACGGCGATGCCAAACAGGTCGAGACTAGCCACAGCATTGAGTGCGACTGCAAGGTTGTTACCGGCAATCACTGCCGACGGCGCTTTCGCCGTGCCGAAAGGGGCAATAATATCAGGCCAAACACTGTGCCAATGAATGCCAAAGTCGCGAAGAGGATCAATATGGGATGGCTTGTGTTTTCACGTGTTTGCAGATCCATGATGTGCAGGCCCCACATGAAATCAAAGATGCGCCATTGGCCGCTGCGAATCGCTAGCAGGCTGCCGGTATCTGCATCGACATAGACGTTGGCGCCGTCGGCAAAGGCAATTTGCCACGCTGCTTTTTCTTTGCGCAAATCTATGGGTGGCGCGTCAGCCGGACTGTGCGTTGCTGACATAATCTCCGTATTTGGCCGGTACCATTGCCGGGCAATCGCGCGCGCCTGGTCTTCGGTAATCGGTGGAAGCCAGCGGCCATCAGATGCCGATGCGCGCATTTCATGGCCATGCGCGAACGTCGCGATCCACACCGGTCCATCCCATTGCTGTTCCAGCTTTATCGACAGCGGCGCGCCGTGATCGGATGGAAGCTTAGGAAAAACGGGTGTCGCGTTGGTCGCTAGAACCGGTGATTCGGCCTTTAGCTGAACCCCGCGCACTTCATCAATTGGCCGTGCCACCATCCAAAGGCCGGTCGCGGTCCAAATTAGCAACGGAATGCCGATGAGCCAGCCCAGCCAGATGTGAATGCGACCCAGATTACGACGTGCGGACATGGCGTTTACATATGAATCGGCTTGCCCGTCACCGCCATCGCCGCTTCCTTCAGCGCCTCGGCGTGCGTTGGGTGGGCGTGGCAGGTATAGGCGATGTCTTCGGATGTTGCGCCGAATTCCATGGCGAGGGCGGCCTCGGCGATCATTGTTCCGGCGAGCGACGCGATGATGTGGACGCCGAGCACGCGGTCAGTCTTCGCGTCTGCAATCACTTTTACAAAACCGTCAGTATCACGGTTGGTTTTGGCGCGGCTGTTGGCCATCATCGGGAATTTTCCGACTTTGATATCGAGGCCCTTGGCCTTAGCTTCTTCCTCGGTCAGGCCGACATCGGCGATTTCGGGCATGGTATAGACCACACCGGGAATGACGTCATGGTTGACGATGCCCGTCAGTCCAGCGCAATATTCTGCGGCGGCGATGCCTTCATCCTCGGCCTTGTGCGCCAGCATCGGCCCGGGGGTCACGTCGCCGACGGCATAGATGCCCGGGACATTGGTTTGGAAATCATGGCCAACCTCGATCTGCCCGCGCGCGTTGAGGACAACGCCTGCTTTGTCGAGTGATAGGCCGTCAGTATTGGGCCGGCGACCGATGGAGACAAGAACGCAATCGGCTTCGATTGTTTCGGATACTCCGCCCGCTGCGGGTTCGACGGTCAACGTCGCTTTGCTACCCTTGACGGCCGCACCGGTGACTTTGGTTCCGGTACGGATGGTGAAGCCCTGCGTCTTGAAAATCTTTGCGGCTTCTTTGCGGACTTCTGTGTCCATACCGGGCAGGATTTGATCGAGATATTCAACGACAGTAACTTCCGCCCCCAGCCTGCGCCACACGCTACCAAGTTCCAACCCAATCACACCGCCACCGATGACGACCATATGCTTTGGCACTTTGGGAAGCGCCAACGCGCCGGTGGAATCCACGATGACCTTTTGGTCCACATCGACACCTGGCAAAGGCGCGACTGACGATCCGGTGGCGATCATGATTTTGTCGGCGGTGTAGCTTTTGCCCGCGACTTCTATGGTACCCGCACTGGTAAACGCAGCCTGACCTTTCAGCCATTCGACCTTGTTTTTCTTAAACAGAAACTCGATCCCACCGGTCAGCTCGCCCACGGCTTTGGTCTTTTCGGCCTGCATTTGGTCCAGATCGAGGCTAACGCCTTTGAAGTTCACGCCGAATTTTGCGAGCACGCCCGAATGCGCTTCTTCATACAGCTCCGAAGCGTGCAGCAGGGCCTTGGATGGAATGCAGCCAACATTCAGGCACGTCCCGCCCAGCGTCTCGCGACTTTCAACGCAAGCCGTTTTCAGCCCCAATTGCGCCGCACGAATCGCAGCCACATATCCGCCGGGTCCAGCGCCGATAACGATCAGGTCAAAGTCAGCCATGCGCAGTTCCTTACAAATCGATCAAAAGGCGGGTGGGGTCTTCGATTGCTTCTTTGATGGTTTTCAGCGCGGTGACCGCTTCGCGACCATCGATCAACCGGTGGTCATAGCTGAGCGCTAGATACATCATCGGGCGGATGACGATTTCGCCGTTGCGGACAACGGGGCGGTCCTCGATGCGGTGCAGGCCGAGCACAGCCGACTGCGGGGGGTTTATGATCGGGGTGGACATCAGGCCGCCGAACACGCCGCCATTGGAAATGGTGAAGGTGCCGCCCTTCATATCGTCCATCGTCAGGCTGCCTTCTTTGGCTTTTTTGCCGAACGCACCGATGGCTTTTTCGATATCGGCAAAGCCCATTTGATCGACGTTGCGGACGACGGGGACGACAAGGCCATTGGGCGCTGACACAGCGACTGACAGATCGACATAATCGAAATAGACAATCTCATCGCCCTGGATCTGCGCATTGACCGACGGAATGTCTTTCAGCGCAAGGCAGGCCGCCTTGGCAAAGAAGCTCATAAAGCCAAGCTTTACGCCGTGCTTTTTCTCGAACGATTCTTTGTAGCGTTCGCGCGTCGCCATCACTGCCGACATGTCGCAGTCGTTGAATGTGGTCAGCAGAGCCGCTGTGTCTTGTGCCTCTTTCAGTCGCTTGGCGATGGTTTGGCGTAGGCGAGTCATTTTGACGCGTTCTTCTGCGCGGTCGCCGGAAACGGCTGCTGCGACCGGAGCGGCAACAGGTGCAGTCGCTGGCGCAGCAGGCGCGCCGCCCTTGGCTGCGGCGAGAACATCTTCTTTGGTCAACCGGCCGTCTTTACCGCTGCCTTTGACTTTGGTCGGGTCGATGCCCAGTTCCAAAACAAGGCGGCGTACCGCGGGGGACAAGGTCAGGTCGGCCACGTCAGTAGTTGCAACAGCCACAGGTGCCGCCGCAGCTTGCACCGCTGGAGCAGGAGATGCCACCGCAGCAGGTGCAGAGGCCGACGAAGCCACCGCGCCACTACCCGCCTCGATCGTGCCGATGACCGCGCCGACATTGACCGTTGCGCCTTCGGCAACCGAATACGCGCCCATGACACCCGCGACAGGCGAGGGGACTTCAATCGCGACTTTGTCGGTTTCCAGCGAGGCGATGGGTTCGTCCAAGGCCACAGCCTCGCCGGGCTTTTTCAGCCATTGGCCAAGCGTCGCTTCGCTGATTGATTCGCCCAGTACCGGGACTTTGATTTCGGTGCTCATTGTCTTTGCTCCCGGGGAGTTATTTAGATTTATCGGTGCCGCGTTGGCGGCGGAGTTCGGCGCGGACATTATGGCCCAGCGCGTCTGCGATCAACGCTGCCTGTTCGGATTGGTGACGCTTCATCAGGCCTGTGGCGGGCGATGCCGATGCTTTGCGGCCCGCAAAACGCGCGCGTTGCGGCGTTGTTTTGGCAGCGACCAGACATTCCTCAATCAACGGTTCGGTAAAGAACCAATAGCCGTTGTTCTTTGGCTCTTCCTGCGCCCACACGACCTCTTCCAAATTGGTCATGCGTTTCAGGCGGACGATCAAAGGCTCACCGGGGAAGGGATAAAGCTGTTCCAACCGGACAATCGCAGTGTTCGTATCCCCCGCCGCGTTGCGTGCCTCCATCAGGTCGAACGCGACTTTGCCGGTGCACAGGACAAGGCGCTTTACGTCTTTGTCTGCGGGTGCCCATGGGTCGGACAAGATCCGCATGAAATGGCTTTCGCCTTGGAAATCCGCGGCTTTCGAAACAGCCATCTTATGCCGTAACAAGGATTTAGGCGACATCACCACCAACGGCTTGCGGAACGACCGGTGCATTTGACGGCGCAACAGGTGGAAGTAATTTGCGGGCGTTGTGCAATTGGCGAACTGGATATTATCCTCAGCACAGCTTTGCAAAAAGCGTTCGGGGCGTGCGGAACTATGTTCTGGCCCTTGACCTTCATAGCCATGCGGCAGCAACATCACGAGGCCGTTGGCGCGCAGCCATTTGCTTTCGCCCGATGTGATGAACTGGTCGATAATGGTCTGTGCGCCGTTGACGAAATCGCCAAACTGCGCCTCCCACAACACCAATGTTTTGGGGTCCGCTCCGGCAAAGCCATATTCATAGCCGAGCACGCCGAATTCGGACAATGGGCTGTCATACACTTCAAACCGGCCATGCGGCAAAGTCGTCAGCGGAATATATTTGGCCTCGGTATTCTGATCGACCCAGACGGCGTGGCGGTGGCTAAATGTGCCGCGCCCCGAATCTTGCCCCGAAAGGCGCACGCCATAGCCTTCGGACAGCAGAGATCCAAACGCGAGTGCTTCGCCAGTGGCCCAATCGAAGTTTTCTCCGCTGGTGAACATGGCGCGCTTAGCATCCAGAACGCGGTTCAACGTTGGATGGATCGTCAAGCCATCGGGAACCGTCGTCAATGTCCGGCCAAGGCCATCCATCTGCTTTTTGGCCATGCCCGTTTCGACATTGCGCCGCGCCGTTTCCGGGTCGGCGGGTTTCGACAGGCCTTTCCAGCGTCCGCCAAACCAGTCAGCTTCATTGGCTTGATAGTTTTGGCCAGCGGTGAATTCCTGTTCCAACAAAGCGACGAAACGTGTCGCGTGCTCGGCGGCCCAATTGGCGTCAATCACGCCTTCGGCCTGCAGGCGCGCGGCGAACACTTCGCTGACGCCCGGCTTGCCTTTGATGACCTTGTACATCAACGGCTGCGTGAAACTGGGCTCATCGCCTTCGTTATGGCCGAACCGGCGATAGCACCACATATCGATCACGATATCGCGGTGGAAACGCTGGCGGAATTCGATGGCCATTTTGCAGGCAAAGGTCACCGCTTCGGGGTCATCGCCATTGACGTGGAAGATTGGCGCCTGAACGCCTTTGGCGACGTCACTTGGATAGGGCGATGAGCGCGCGAATTGCGGCGACGTTGTAAATCCGACCTGGTTGTTGACGATGAAATGGATGCAGCCGCCGGTGTTGTATCCGCGAATGCCCGAAAAGCCGAGACACTCCCACACAATGCCTTGTCCAGCAAAGGCGGCGTCGCCGTGGAGCAACACCGGCAGGACTTGGTCGTGCTTGCCCAGATCGTCGCGGATGGTTTGGATCGCGCGCACTTTGCCAAGGACAACGGGGTTTACCGCCTCCAAATGCGATGGGTTCGGGGCCAGCGACATGTGCACTTTGATGCCGTCAAATTCGCGGTCGGTGCTGGTGCCCAGATGATATTTCACATCGCCCGAACCGCCGACGTCTTCGGGGTTTGCACTGCCGCCCGAAAATTCGTGAAAGATGATGCGGTACGGTTTGGCCAACACATTGGCGAGCACGTTTAGCCGTCCGCGATGCGGCATACCGTAAACGATTTCGCGCACGCCCAAAGCGCCGCCATATTTGATTATCGCCTCCAACGCCGGGATCATCGCTTCGCCGCCGTCCAGGCCGAAGCGTTTGGTGCCAACATATTTTTTGGCGAGGAATTTTTCGTATTGCTCGGCCTCGATCACTTTGCCGAGAATGGCCTTTTTGCCTTCGGGGCTAAACGTGATCGCGGCGTCTTTGCCTTCCATCCGCTCTTGCAGGAAACGACGTTCCTCCACATCGGCGATGTGCATATATTCAAGGCCGACGGGGCCGCAATAATTGGCGCGCAACGTGGCGACCAGCTCGCGCACCGACACCCATTCATAGCCCAATGTGCCGCCGACATAAACCGGTCGGTCCAGATCAGCTTCGGTAAAGCCGTGATAGGCCGGATCAAGGTCAGCGGGGATTTCTTGTTTGGAAAGGCCCAATGGATCAAGGTTAGCGGCCAAATGCCCGCGCACACGGTAAGTGCGCACCAGCATCATCGCGCGGATCGAATCACCAGCAGCGGATACAGCATCGGCTTGCGCGATGGGTTTGCCAGCGGCCTTTGCAGCGGCTTTGATTTCGACAGCCATCGCCGTCGGATCAAGCGCGCCGGTCAGCTCATCGCTTTCGCCAAAGCGATAATTTGGCCGTTGCCAGCTGGGGCCCTGTTCAGGCTCGCCTGCGGTTTCGAACTCATGACCTTCGTAACCCATATTCGTCTTCCTCAATTCCTCCCTGAGCTTGCTCGGGGAGGTGGCGTTAGCCGTAGCCTTGGCGAAGGCTGATGACGGAGGGGCTGCCGTCGAAGACGGCGGACTGCGTCCGCCACCCCTCCACCACCCGCCTTCGTTACACTTCGGCGCGCGGTCCCCCTCCCCGAGACAAGCTCGGGGAGGATTTGGGATTTAACCCTTCAAAACCTCAACCAACGTCCGGCCCAAATCACTGGGTGATGCCGACATGCGGATGCCCGCCGCCTCCATCGCCGCAATCTTCGATTCCGCATCGCCTTTGCCGCCCGAAACAATCGCGCCGGCATGACCCATGCGGCGTCCCGGAGGGGCCGAACGTCCCGCGATAAAGCCCGCCATCGGTTTTTTGCGGCCGCGCTTCGCTTCGTCGATCAAAAACTGCGCGGCTTGTTCTTCGGCATCGCCGCCGATCTCGCCGATCATGATCATCGATTGCGTCGCATCGTCGGCAAGGAACAGTTCCAGCACGTCGATAAAGTTGGTGCCGTTCACCGGATCGCCGCCAATGCCGACCGCTGTGGTCTGGCCAAGGCCTTCATTGGTGGTTTGGAACACCGCTTCGTAAGTGAGCGTGCCCGACCGCGAGACAACGCCGACCGATCCTTTGGAAAAAATGCTGCCGGGCATGATGCCGATCTTGCATTCGCCGGGGGTCAAAACGCCGGGGCAGTTGGGGCCGATCAGGCGGGATTTGGAACCGACCAATGCGCGCTTGACGCGGACCATATCGAGCACCGGAATGCCTTCGGTGATGCAAACGATCAGCGGCACTTCTGCGTCAATGGCCTCAAGGATCGAGTCCGCCGCAAATGGCGGCGGCACATACACAACCGACGCATCCGCGCCGGTCATCTGCACGGCTTCGGCAACGGTATCGAACACCGGCAGGCCGATATGCGTAGTTCCGCCTTTGCCGGGGGTCACCCCACCAACCATCTGCGTGCCATAAGCGATCCCCGCCTCAGTATGGAATGTGCCGGTTTCGCCGGTCATCCCTTGGGTGATAACCTTGGTGTTTTTGTTGACTAAAATGCTCATATTTTCTTCCTGAAATTTTGCCGAAGCTTCAACAACGACAATCCAATTGCGAAAAAGACTAACCAGAACAGTAGCCCCCAGCGAATCCCTGCGTGATAGATCCTATCGACATAGGTGCATGAGGTGCACTGTGCTGAAAGCTCAAGAGAAACGGGCCACATAATTCCGCCAGCAACAGCGAGTACCGCGAGGCCGAAAATATATTTCCTCTTTAAACCCACATAAATGGAAAGCCCACCCGCCACACACATCGCCAAGAAGCCGCCAGGTGAAAAAATCACCGAAACAATCATGTTCTCAAAGATGTTTGCGACCAAACTCAATTCAAACTCGAATCAATCGCCTTACAAGCTACCAACAATTCTTTCACGGCATCAACGCTAACTGCAAAGTTTGCTTTGGCTTCGTCGTCGAGGGCGATTTCGATGACTTTCTCTACGCCGCCTGCGCCGATCATCACCGGTACGCCGACATATAGATTGTCGATGCCATATTGGCCGGTCAGGTTGACCGCCGCTGGCAGCACGCGTTTTTTGTCGTACAGATACGCCTCGGCCATCGAAATGGCGCTGGTGGCGGGGGCGTAATAGGCGCTGCCAGTGCCAAGCAACGCGACGATTTCGCCGCCGCCGCTGCGCGTGCGCTGGACGATGGCGTCGATCTTTTCTTGGCTGGAAAGGCCCATTGCGATCAGGTCGGGAACCGGAATGCCCGAAACAGTCGAGTAAGCGATGACCGGAACCATTGTGTCGCCATGACCGCCAAGCACGAAGCTGGTGACGTCCTTGACCGACACGTTAAATTCATCAGCAAGGAAATGGCTGAAGCGGCTGGAATCGAGCACACCTGCCATGCCGACAACCATGTTATGCGGCAGGCCGGAAAATTCGCGCAAAGCCCAAACCATCGCGTCGAGCGGGTTGGTGATGCAAATGACGAATGCGTTCGGCGCATTGGCTGCAATGCCTTCGCCAACGGCCTTCATCACTTTCAGATTGATGCCGAGCAAATCGTCGCGGCTCATGCCGGGCTTGCGCGCGACGCCAGCGGTGACGATGATAACATCTGCGTCCGCGATATCGGCATAATTGTTGCTGCCGGTGATTGTCGCGTCAAAGCCTTCAACAGGCGCGCATTGCGATAGGTCGAGTGCTTTTCCTTGTGGCACGCCTTCGACCACGTCGAACAACACGATGTCGCCAAGGCCTTTCAATGCTGCGAGGTGAGCGAGGGTTCCGCCGATGTTACCGGCGCCGATAAGCGCAATCTTTTTGCGGGCCATTAAAAATCCTTCCATGGGGCCAATGCCGTAACGACCAATGCGCCACGAACTTAAGGGAATTAACCGGGGCGTTAGGCCGAATCGGCGTTGACGGCAACCCTATAAAGGTCCGAAGTTAAGGCTTTTTCTGATAACAGTTCGCAATAGCTTTAGGGCCTGACCCATATTGCGTTCTTGGTGTCAGTTTTGTCAGTTTCACCCTGCCAACGCCTTCACCATATCATGCCAATGGTCGAGCGTTTCGTAAAAGCTCTTTACCGGTATCCGTTCATCCCGGCCATGTGCGCGTTCATCATCGGGGATAACGACCCATGTGCCGTTGACGCCGTACACCGGCAAGCCTTCGCTTCGGAAAAACAGCCCGTCAGTCGCGCCTTGCGACATTTGCGGGACAATGGCCGCGCCCGGATGCCTTTTGTGCACCGCGTCGGTATAGGCCTTCACCACATCGGCGCGCAGCGGCGACGGCGGCGAAGGCTTTGCCAGCTGGACCGGCTCGATAGCGACGCCCTCACCAACGACCGCTTGCAATTCGGCCTGCACAGCCTGCGCAGTGATCCCCGGCAAGATCCGGCAGTTTACCGTCGCGCGGGCCAGTTGCGGCAAAGCATTATTGGCATGGCCGCCCTCTAGCCGCGTTGCAACACAGCGCGTACGCGTTGTGCCGATCTCTGATTCGTCGGCTTCGATGATATCCGCCGCTGCCCCGTCATCCTTATTCGCCAGCCACCGCCGCATCGCATCACCCAATGCGCCTTGTTCTTGGCGTTGCCGGAACTGCAAATAGGCACGCGTGGTTTCAGTGAACGCAGGAGTAAAACGATGCGCCTCCAGCTTCTTCAACGCGGCGGACAGTTCATAAATGGCATTGTCGGGCCGTGGCCGAGAGCTATGTCCACCGGCATTGCGCGTGGTGAAGGTGAAATCCTGATACATCTTCTCCGACGTCTGCAGGCCAAAACCGATGTTGGTGCCGTCTTTCAAAAAAGCGCCGCCGCCTGCATCGGCATTCAATGCGAAATCGGCGTCCACCAGCGACCGCCACTCAGTCGCTGCGCGCATCGCACCATTGCCGCCAGTTTCCTCGTCGCCCGAAAAGAACACGATGATATCGCGCTTTGGTTTAAACCCTTCGGCCTTCAACCACAGCAACGCATTGGTGATCGCGGCGATGCCGTTCTTCATATCGACTGTGCCGCGACCATAAAGATAGCCGTCTTCCTCGATCAGCTTAAACGGATCGCGTGACCAATCGGCGGGCAAAGCCTCCACAACATCCATATGGCCGAGCAGCAATAGGGGCTTGGAAGCCACGGCTGTGGCCTTTTTGCTCTTTTTGGGTGGCTCTGCACTCCAACGCACAATCATCGATTGTGTGCCATCATGGTCTTTTACGATCACATTGGTTATGCCGCCCGCCTCAAACTTTGCCTTGAGATAGGCGACGGTCCGCTTCACCTCAGTTGTTCTGTCGGTGACCGATGGAATCGCAATGATGTCGGAAAACAGTTCACGGCCCTTGGCGTGCCAAGGGTTGGCAGCGGTCTGAGCATTAGCCGGAACGGCAAGCGATAACGCGATAAGAACGGCGAGTGTGTGGCGCATGAATGTCTCCTCTTTCGGCGATGTTAGCGCGGACCGTGGCCCTCCGCCAGATAGTCTTCGGATTGCATCTCCAACAGGCGCGATACGGTGCGGTCAAACTCGAACCGACCATCGCCGACGGGATAAAGCGCGTCAGGTTGGGCATCGGCGCTTGCGAGCAGCTTAACGCGGTATTCGTACAGTGCATCGATGAGGGTAACAAAGCGCGCAGCCTCGTTCCGGTTCTGCGGCCCCAGCATCGGAATGCCGACGATAATCACGCTGTGGAACCGCCGGGCAATCGCCAAATAGTCCGCCGCCCCGCGCGCCTCGGCACACAGCCGCTTAAACGAAAACACAGCTACACCCTTCAACGCCTTTGGGACATGCAGTGTGCGGCCACCGCCGACATTCAGCTCCACTGACGGCACATGCGCGCGATCTTCGGGTGGATAATCGGTTAGGCGAAAGAAGGTTTCCGAAATTTCCTTGGTCGCCTCTGCCCCGTTGGGTGTCAGCCAAGTCCGCGCTGAACCCAGCCGGTCGCGCCGGTAATCGGTCGGTCCGTCCAGCGCCATGACGTCAAGCCGCTGCTTCACCAATTCAATAAATGGCAGGAAAAGCTGGCGATTCAGGCCGTCCTTGTACAAATCATCGGGGTGGCGGTTCGATGTGGTGATGACGGTAACGCCAGCATCAAACAGCCCGGCGAATAGCCGCGACATGATCGCGGCATCGGCCATGTTGTTGACGACCATCTCGTCAAAACACAGCAGCCGCGCTTCATCGGCAAGCGCAGCGACCACCGGCGGTATCGGGTCGCCCTTTTCCTTGTCGCGTTCCACCTTCAGCCGTGCATGGATGTCGAGCATGAATTCGTGAAAATGCGCGCGGCGTTTGCGTTTGATTTGAACGGCGTCAAAGAACAAATCCATCAACATCGATTTGCCGCGCCCGACGCCGCCCCACAGATACAGCCCGCGCACCGGATCGGGCTTTTTGCCGATAAGCCGCCACAGCGTGCTGCCGCGCGGGGGCACTGCCTCTAGTTGCCTTTGAATATCGGCCAGCTTCGCCGCAGCGGTGGCTTGATCGGGGTCTGCCGTTAATTCGCCCGCAGTGACAAGCGATTGGTAGGCCGCCAACAACCCCGTCATTTTCGATCTTTTGACGCTTTACGGATCGTGCCGGAAAAGGATGCGACAATATGTTTGTCGTCCGGCCCCTGCACCACCATTCCGCGCAAGAATATCAGCCGCCCAGTTTCGCGCACTTGTTCAACAACGGCATCCAATGGCTCGTCAATCCTTCCGCCACCGATAAACTGCGTGCCCAGATCAAGCGTCACCGAAAAACCTGCGTTTAGCGAACCAAATTGATGCGCGGCGGCAAACAGAGACACGTCAATCAACGCCAACGTGACCGCACCATGGACATTGTCGCCCAGATTGCTGTGTTTGCGCGTTGGGTGCATGCGGATGCGCGCGACGGGCCGGCCATCGGGAAGCGGAGCCTCGGGGCGAACCGACAACGGTTCGATAAACGCGTTAAACCGCGTCTGATCGTTCAAATTCCAACTTAGCCAGCCATCATCCTGTGCCAGCGCGTCGAAATGTTCAACGGGCGGGGGCGACTCTATGCCGTCGTTCAAATCTGCCGCTCCGCCACCAGCTTTTTGGTTTCTGCGATGGCTTTGGCTGGGTTCAATCCCTTGGGGCAGGCGTTCGAACAGTTCATGATCGTGTGGCAACGATAGAGGCGGAATGGATCCTCGAGATCATCCAACCGTTCACCGGTCATTTCGTCGCGGCTATCGGCGAGCCAGCGATAGGCTTGCAACAGGATAGCGGGGCCAAGGAATTTGTCGCTGTTCCACCAATAAGAGGGACAGCTGGTCGAGCAGCATGCGCACAATATGCATTCATACAGACCATCAAGCTTGGCGCGGTCGGCGGGGCTTTGCAGCCGTTCCTTGCCGGAAGGCGTCGAAGTTACTGTCTGCAGCCAAGGCTTGATCGAGGCATATTGCGCGTAGAAATGCGTCATGTCGGGAACCAGATCCTTGATCACTTCCATATGCGGCAATGGCGTGATTGTGACCGCGCCTTTGCAATCTTCAATTGCGGTGGTGCAGGCTAGGCCGTTTTTGCCATTGATGTTCATCGAACACGAACCGCAAATGCCTTCGCGGCACGACCGGCGGAACGTCAGTGAGCTGTCTTGTTCGGACTTCATCTTGATCAGCGCATCGAGCACCATCGGGCCGCAATTATCGGTATCAACCTCGAACGTGTCATAACGCGGATTTTCGCCGCTATCAGGATCATAGCGATAGACCTTAAAGCTACGCGCTGTGCCATCGCTGGTTGCGGCGTGCTTTTTGCCTTTTTGGACTTTGCTATTTTTCGGCAAGGTGAATTCGGCCATATTGTGATCCCGATACTAAACTGAGGCTTGCCCTAACCAAGCGGGCCAACCCAAGCAATTGCAAATTTCTGCCTATCAATTAACCGGCGTCCATAAACGCAGGATTAAACCCTAGGGATTGTTTTCGACGCGGTCGGGCTCAGGCGCCCCGTTCCCTTAAAATACGTTCGACCAGCTGATGGTCGGATAGCTTGTCTACATCGATAGCTGCGCATGGGTCTGTCAGCGGCACAAGTTGGGCGTTGACACTGATCCGCCGCCCACCTTTTGCAAGGGCACCGCGCAGGCTTATGGTGCGGCTAATCGCACGTAACGCCAATAGCGGGCCGAAATGCCAAAACAGCTTGAACGCTTGTTTCCGGTCTTTCTCTGCGTCGGCCCATAACATGAGAGCACTTTTCGCTGCCTCCCCCCTTAAAGCAAACAGATTTGCCCCCGACCATGCCCCGTCCGAAAACTTCAGCCATGTTCGTTTGGATTCGGGAAAACGCGCAAGCATCGACTTTCGCTCGACCATCGCGACCGAAACATCTGCGGTAGAGGCCGCAATAAAGCTTTCGACCATCTCGGGCGTTAGCAGGGGGTGGTCGGCGGTAGTAATAAGAACAGGCCAAGGCGCAGCTTCACTGCCCGCAATTGCAAGGATGCTATTCGAAATGCTCTGGCCACTTTGGCGATAGCTGGTCCGTCCATCATCGGAAAGAAACGGCACTGCAACCTCGGGCGACTGCCCTAGAATAACGATGTGCCGGATCGTTGAAACTTTGCGTAAAGTTTTTAATACGCGGCTAATCATCGGCTGTCCGCCAACCTCGATAAGGGCCTTCCATTCGGTGCCGAAATGTTCGGCTAACGGATCAGTGCCAGGCCGCTGCCCTGCAAGGATGATCGCGGTCCATTGCGCTTCTGGAAAATGTTCCATAGATTCTCCAGAAACCAATGTGGGTAAATATGACGGAAACACACGCGAATGCGCAATTTATCCATATACGACCTTGATCGCACGATTACAATCCGGCCAACATATACGCCGTTTCTGCTTTTTGCTGCGCGCAGATTACAGCCTTGGCGGCTCATGTTTTTGCCGATCTGGCTAGCCGCGATGGTGGGATATAAGGCGGGCCTCTACCGGCGTGTGTCGCTGAAAGAATTTGGCATGCGGCTGTTTGTCGGCACCCGTGTTGATATCGTAAAAATGGCAGAGATCACGAACGCGTTTGTCGTCCGCACCGTGAACCATAACATCGCACCAGGTGCGAAAAAGGCGATTCAGGCAGACCTTGAAAAGGGCTCCATGTTGCTGATGGCCACTGCGGCATCTGAACTTTATGCTGGAGGCATCGCAAAGGCGCTCGGTTTTGACGATTGCCTTTCCACGCGGCAGGTTCGTGACGCTAACGGCGATGCCATTTTTCGGATACTGGGCGAAAACAATTATGGCGCGGAAAAACTGCGTCGGATCGATACCTGGATTTTGGAGCAAGGATTGCAGCGCGAAGAACTGCGCGTTACTGCGTATTCAGATCACGCAAGTGACGCGCCGCTGCTTAACTGGGCCGATAAGGCCGTATTGGTGGGCAATTACAATGCGCCGGTGCGTAACTGGGAAACTGCGAATTGGCGGTAGAGTTTTCAACATCCCGCACAAAGACACAGGGCGACTTATTCGCTTTCCAAGTAATCGGCTAGGGCCTCGGCACCTCTGATTGAGGCGGGGCGGTTATCGCTGCGGTCGATTGTGTAATTCAGCTTTACCTGCTGAGCCGCTGTATGTTTTGCGCCATGCGCGACATAGTCAGGCAGCATGGGGACAAGCTCAGCAGCCGATGTAACCACCGGCCCATTACCCCAAAAATCATAAGCAGCCGCATTTTTTGCATGGCTGTTGATGAAAAAAACCGGGCGCGGGCTGGCAAGGAATTCATATACTTGGCTGCTGACGTCACCGATATATGCGTCGGCCGCCCGCATATAACTCATATCGAACAATCGGGGACTATCGATATCGATATGGATGTTGGGCGCGGATTTCCAATGTGCCGCCACATCTGGACGCCGCCGGGCGATGCGATATTCGGGCGATATGTGCAGTTTTTTGCGAAACAGCATAACATGCGGGGCAAAGATCACATTATAATCCTGACCCTGTGGGCTGGCGAACCAATCCAGCAACTGCGGGCCATGGTCGTACCAACTGGACAGATATGGATCAAAATGCGGATTATAAACAAAGACCGGACGGTCATTGTCAAAGAAGCGCGGGCGCGCCGACATATCCACAGTATCAAATTTGGCATAACCAATCAGCCGGGTTTGTTCGGTCCTGCAAATGCTATGCGCAACCATTTCATCGACCAGCTTTTGTCCGCTTAATAACATCAAATCAAATTGTGATAATTCGGGATGATAGGCGACATTACGGTCCCCCGATCCGTGGGGGACATATATAAAGCGCGGCGCGCCACGGCCTGTTTTGGCCAAACGGCGTTTTATGCGAAGGCAGGTACGCTCCGTTGAAACCAGCGCGTCCAATGATCCGAAAAAATCCAGACCATGGTAAAGCCGTGCAACGCGCTGTGCGGGCAATATGCGGTTCAGTGGCGCGGTGAGGATATTGGCCCATTGCGGTAGTGACAGATCGTGCCATTGCAACGCCTGTATCTGATCAGGGGTCAGCAACCGGCATATATGGGCCGCAATATCCGGCGTTCCGGTTGCGGCAATAACGTCTAAATCAGGATAGCGGACCGCCAATTGGCCCGCAATCGCCGCGATATGCGCGGCCTGATGTGCGGCATCGTGATTGAATAAAAATGCGATGCGCGGGTGCATCTCCGGGTGGCGCGGCAAGGCTGGCTTAGCTTTCATCCCATTCTGTACCGAAGGGCCAACGCACAAAAACGGCGTAGTTGGAACCAATCATATAACCGCCCCCGCAAAAGATAGTGTTTTTGCAATTTAGCAAATGGCATTTGCGCGTTTTCCTGCATCTGATCATGGTAACGGACCAATGCCGCCTTTGCATGATCATCCATGCCAGCCCTTACGAGGCGCTGAGCGAGTTTTCGATATTCGCGTGCGACAAAATGGGCGATCGAATACAATGTATCGGGGGCGGGGTTTTCAAGCATCATTGGCAGTTCGGAGCGAAAATTCGTCATGGCAACTACCATGTCATCATGTTTGCGATAGTCAAATCCCGTCTTGGCTTTCACGACACTCGACATGATGCTGTCGGCGCGCACACGGTACATAATCCAGGGCCTAGGTTCATGAAAAAAGCTGCTGGCCCGCAAAAGTAGCCCGGGCGTAGTTGCCTGATCTTCAAAATAGCGGCCAACGGGAAAACGCAAATCATCCCGCCATAAAGACCGGCGACTGATTTTTAGCCAACTATACATTTTTCGACTTTTGAACACGCCCTGGATCATTTGGTCCCGATCATGCTGCACAACTCGGCTGCGACCGCGAAAACCGGAACGCGGCGAATATGGACCTTTGCGATAGTTAAAACTGATTATGTCAGGACTATGTTGCGTTACAATTTGGCGCAAGCGCCTCAATGCGCCGTCAAACAGTCGATCATCGGAATCGATAAACCATACAAAATCCCCTTTTGCATGGTCCAACAACGTATTGCGAGCCGCACTTAATCCAGCATTTTTGGGATGGCTGCGCACAGTGATCAGCGGCTTATAAACCCTCATTAACTGCTCGCAAATTTGCAAAGAATCATCAGTGGAACAATCATCCAGCAAACATATCTCGATACCCGTAACGTCACATTGGCGAACAACAGATTCTAAGCATTCATTGAGATACGGCGCAACATTGTATACAGGTATCAGGATGCTTAGCCATGGCTTATCTGTCATAATTTTCCCTGACATCCCTTAAACCCCATATCGATATCGGGACATGCCCTTAGAGCATGTGGCATGCATCGCTAGACAAATCTGTGTTGCCTCGGCAAGGCTGGACGCGTGAATATGAATTTCAGGAATGCGCCGTATGGCAGTTAATGTCGAAAAAAGCGGCTGGCGTATTATGCGTTCTAGCGGGTGGTTGTTACTGCCAAAAACGGTCTCTGCCATCCTTAGCCTCGTGTATCTGGCGCTTGTTACGCGCACCTTGGGCAGCGCGGAATTCGGCAAATTCGCTTTGATTTTCAGTTTTGCCCAAATGATCATCCTATTGACCTCTCTGCAGACATGGCAAACGATGATTCGGTACGGGACCGCCTTGGTTGCGCGTAGTGATAGGGATAAAATCGCGCAATTAACGATGCTATGCTTATGTATGGAAGGCTGCAGCGCGTTGCTGGGAGCGGCCCTATGCGGTGTCACTTTATGGATTTTTGGGCCGGGTTTTGGTTGGGATTCAGAAACCCAAATCTGGATATGGATTTTTACTATGCTGCTTTTGCTACCTGCAAAAGCAACGGCAACTGGCCTTTTGCGAATAAATGATCACTTTAAGGCTGCCGCAATACCCGACATGCTTGTGCCGCTTATTCGCTTTGTCGGCACTTTTTGCGCAATAATATGGGCACCGTCAATCGCTGGTTTCTTGCTGGTGTGGCTACTGTCGGAACTGATCCCCGCAATCATCATGTGGGTTATTGCGGCGCGCCTGGTGCCGTTGCCTATCAACCAAGCTAATCTGCGTCGCGTCGCTAGCTATCAAACCACATTCCCCCAAATTTGGCACTTTACACTGTGGAATAAATTGGGCGGATTGATGAGCCCACAGATCGTTGTGGTTTTTGTCGGCTATTGGGTAGGCCCACTTTATGCCGGATTTTTTCGGTTAGGTGACCAGCTGGGGCAAGTGCTCGCGCGCATTTCAGACGCGATGGCGCTGGCGATTTATTCCGAATATACCCGCGTTTCGCATGGCGGGGGCGATCCGGCGCATGCAAGGTCGCTGATTGCAAAAACAAGCTGGATTGCTACGATCGCGGCGGGAATATTGTTGCTATTGTTAATATTAGGCGGAAAACCGGCGCTTGGGTATATTTTTGGCGTAGAGTTTGAAGCGGCCTATCCATATTTGCTGTTCCTAGGCGGCGCATCGGCTGTTCGTGCAGCGGCCGTGGGTTTAGAGCCCGCTTTGCAGGCGCAGGGCCGCGCGCGGGCTGCCACGTTTTGCAATCTATGTGGTTCATTAAGTTTTTTTGGAGTTTTCTTCGCCCTGGTCCCCAGCCGCGGATCCATTGGTGCGGCAGAAGCCGTCTTTGTCTCAGGATGTGTAACGGCTACGATGCTAACGATTACCTACCGACGGGTTGTCGGCAAAACTGATGCGGCCCCAGTTGGGTAGGTGCCGCGCACCGGCAATTGCAAACATCCAATTTCAGTTCGTGCCGCAGGCCACCGCTCTTCGCCCGCGTAGCAGGCAGAAAAAAGGGCGACCAAATGGCCACCCTTTTATAAACCATGCAGGTTCGATTAACGCTTGGAGAACTGGAAGCTCTTACGCGCTTTCGCTTTACCGTATTTCTTACGTTCTACAGCGCGGCTGTCGCGGGTCAGGAAGCCTTCGGCTTTGACGGCGCTGCGCAATGCAGGTTCGAACTTCGACAATGCCTGTGCGATGCCGTGCTTTACAGCGCCCGCCTGACCAGACAGACCGCCGCCCTTAACAGTGGCGACAATGTCGTACTGCTCAACGCGCGATGTGACGGTGAACGGTTGGTTGATTACCAGACGCAGCGTTGGACGTGCAAAATACACTTCTTGATCGCGGCCGTTGACGGTGATTTTGCCAGTGCCGGGCTTTAGCCAGACGCGGGCGACCGCATCTTTACGACGACCGGTTGCATAGGAACGACCCTGTGCATCGACTTCTTTTTCGCGCAATGGCGCTGCTGGACCAGTTGGAGCCGCAGGCGCATCGGTGCCGAGCGTGTTCAGGTCAGCGAGAGTTTCAACGGTGTCGGACATTATGCACCCACCTTATTCTTGCGGTTCATCGAGGCGACATCAATCACCTGTGGTTTTTGGCCATCGTGCGGATGTTCTGCGCCATTATACAAATGCAACGCGCGCATTTGCGCACTGCCCAGCGCGCCACGGGGAACCATACGCTCAACAGCTTTTTCCAAAACGCGCTCAGGAAAGCGACCTTCCAGAATTTTGCCAGCAGCAACGCCTTTGATCCCGCCAGCATAGCCGGTGTGACGATAATAGATTTTGTCTTTCAGCTTTTTGCCGGTGAAACGCACCTTGTCGGCATTGATGACGACAACATGGTCGCCGCAATCGACATGCGGTGTGTAGCTTGGCTTATGCTTGCCGCGCAGGATGTTGGCGATGATCGTGGCAACGCGGCCAACGACCAGACCGTCGGCATCAATAACATGCCAGGCCTTTTCGACATCCTGTGGGCGGATTGATTTCGTGACTTTGGACAGCGTTTTCATAATCGCGCCTGATCGAACCTTCCGATTGGGATTGAAAGCTGCAAGAGATGCTCTCTCACAGCGGATGGGCGCTATTGGCGCGCGTGCCTCGATTCGTCAAGCAAAACCGGCCTTTTTCGGACGGGTAAAATAATACCCTATTTAGTGACGACGGTTTCAACCCAATGGGCAAACAACCGTCCGGCATGGCTGGCTGGGATTGCGACCGTCGTTGGCACCGCATAGCCGTGCATATCGGTGATCCGCTCAATCGCTGCCTCGGCAAGCGCACTGCTGGTGTTGAAAAACACTGGATGTCCCTCGGATATTTCGACGTCTTTGTCGCCGTTGATATAGCAGATGGCTGGCGCTAGCCGGTTTGCGCTGGCGATCAGGCGTTCTTCTAACAATATGCGGCAACAATCATGGGCATCACCCGCGTTGGGGAACAGGCTGTAGATCAGCACCAAGTCGGACATCATTCTGGTTCCCGTGCATCGTCTGTTGTCCCAACCGGTGCGCGCCCCAAACAACGGTTGCGACGACCAGCGCGCCGACCGCTTGATGCAGCACGGCAAGGACAATGTTCATCCCTGTCATTACCGTGGCAATCCCTAATAAAATCTGCACGCCAAAGGCAGAATGGATCGAAATACTGATCAATTTTGCATTAGTTTTCTTTAATTTACGTGCCATCACTATGAAAGCGGCGACCGCAACCCATGCCCACCAGCGGTGAAGGAAATGAATTAGAAACGGATCATGGCTCAATGCATAGATAATGCCCGCGCCCCACTCAATGCCATCGGGTACGAGCCTGTCATTCATCAGAGGCCAAGTGCTGGAGACATAGCCCGCGTTGAGCCCGGCGACCCATGCGCCAAGCAGCAATTGGATGAACAACGTCGCCAGTACAATTATGCTAAAGCCTGTAAGCCGAGCGGGCGTGGCGTCAGGCTGCGCAGCCGACGCTTTTAGGTCCAATGCCGTCCAAATCAGCCCACCCAAAATAATTAAGGCGGTCAACAGATGCACCGAAAGGCGGAAATGGCTGACGTCGGTGCGCGTCTCAAGGCCGGATGCGACCATCCACCAGCCAATGGTGCCCTGCAATCCTACTAGCAAGACAAGCGCAAAAATGCGTACCGCATACCCGCTCGGCAGGGCGCGGCGCAGCAATAGCCAAAAAAACGGCAGCGCGAGTGCCAGACCAATAACCCGGCCGAGCAAGCGATGGATCCATTCCCAGAAATAGATGAACTTGAAATCCACCAGCGTCATTCCGGCGGGGCCGTTGATTTCGATATATTCGGGTATTTGTTTATAGCGCCCAAATTCCGCCAGCCATTGTGCCTCGCTTAGTGGTGGCAACGCCCCCATCAAGGGCTTCCACTCGGTGATGGACAGGCCGGATTCGGTCAGCCTCGTGATGCCGCCGACGACGACGATACAGAATACCAGCACAGCAACGCCAAGCAGCCAGTTTGCGATTTTGGACTGATTCGATTGGGCCATGCGGAACCCTATGGTCCGCAGTTGCATTCTGCGCAAGCAAGGGCTTTTCCCGATATATCGGCCATTTTTTCATCAAGTCTTTCAGCGCGATACGCCTCGTTACATTTATTTACTCCAAGATAGCTTCCCATTTCCGGTAAAATCGTCTAACTAACGTTCAATTAATACGCTCGCTTGACATTTTATGTCGCGACGGCGAACTCAAATTACGATGGAGCAAATGATGAGCAGCACGCTTGGCAGCTCGCTGTCCACTGTGCCTCAGGGCCAGATTATCGATTTCGAAAAGGCGGAGCTTCGGCGCATGCCTTTTCAGGACAGCCTGTATTTATGGGTCAAAGGCCGATTGCCAGCTGAGGGCTTTGACGCCCGCTTGGCCCCACGTATCTATAACAACGGCCGTCCGGAATATTGGGCGATCGAGGTAGCGGCTTTCAACAGCAAAGCTGCGGCGAACGATATTGGCGATGACGCCGATGGCCTGATGTTTGAACGATCGATTCCTTTGACCGGGATCACCGGGATCAAGGGCGTGGATGTCATCGGGGCAAAGCGGACACAACAAATCGAAATTGACGGCAAATCCTTTTAGGGTCGCAATTTGCTGTCATTGGGGCGGGGGCAGGTCGGTTGCGCTGCATAGCGCATAGGCCTGCCTCTAAACCCCGTTATTTGCCGAGAGCGTCATGCAACGTCGCCGCGGTTAGCAGCTGCGGAAGCTTTTGGGCCTGTCCGCCTTTTGGGTAATAAAGGTATAACGGAACACCGACGGCTTGTTGCTGGTACAGAAAACGCGCGATTTCCGGATCACGTCGGGTAAAGTCTCCGCGCAGGACAGTGACGCCTTTTTCGGCGAAAAGCTTTGCGGTCGTAGGGGTTTCAAGAACCGCAGCCTCGTTCACCTTGCATGTGACGCACCAATCGGCGGTGAAATAGACAAAGACTGGCTTTCCATCGGCACGCAGTGATGCCAATTTCGATTCCGAAAACGGTTCCACGCCGAGCGCATCGGGCACCGATCCAGTGCCTTGACTGCCCCCATCGGGCAAAGCCTTTGCAGCGATACCAAATATCAGCAAACACATCGCAAACGCGGCCAAGCCTGAATTTCTGAACCGTTCGGTATTCCTAAAACGCCAAACCAGAACGACGATTATCGCGGCAATGCTAAGCGCGGCGATCAACAAGCCCTGTTGCCCGCTAAGACGCGATAACAGCCACAGCAAAGCAAGTGCGGTAAGCCCCATGGGGACGGCCATCGCCTTTCGAAACGTTGCCAACCACGGCCCGGGCCGTGGCAGGCGTCTGCGCAGGGCAGGAACAAAAGCGATCAACAGAAACGGCAGGGCGATGCCGATGCCCAGCGCCGCAAAAAGTGTCAGCGCCATCATAGTCGGCAATAACAATGCCGCCCCCAGTGCAGCGGCCATAAACGGGCCGGTGCAAGGCGTGGCAACCAAAGCTGCCAAAACGCCGGTCCAAAATGAACCGATCAATCCTGGACGACGGGTCAGCGCGTGCCCGACTTCAAGGCCGCGCAGTTCAAACAGACCGGCCAAATTGGCTGTGACACCCACCATCAGCAATAATAGAAACAAGACGAAGCCGGGTGATTGCAGCTGGAACGCCCAGCCCACTTCTTGGCCGCCAGCACGCAGTGCGAGCATCAGTCCGCCCAGCGCAACGCAGCTGAGAACAACCCCCGCAGTATAAGCCAAAGCGTCTGCACGTGCCGCCGCCTCATCACCGCCCGCCTTCGCAAGCGCCAGTGCCTTTAATCCCAATATGGGGAACACGCACGGCATGATGTTGAGCAGCATACCGCCAAGCAAGGCCGCAAAGATCAGCCAATAGAGAGGCGGTGTAGTAGCCGCATTAGCCGCGCTCTCGCTGGGCGATACGGCAACGCCTCCCGCCGGAACCTCCCCGGCCTTGGCTTTGATTAATAGACCATGGTCTTTGCCAATCCGCAACAGCCCTTCAACCGTTTCGGGCGGCGGACCCCTGAACTGCGACGAAAGCTGCGTCTCGATAATCAGCCAATCGCCCGAACGGCGAACCGTTTGCGGTGTAACATAGTCGAACATATCCAGAGTCAGCGGGAAAAAATAGGGCTCTGCTACCTTCGCATTTGCCGGAAAGGGAACTGCGATCTGCATCTTTTTGCCGACTACGGCGTAACGCGCGTCACGATCAAGCGGGATCGGCAAAGCTGCACGCCAGCGGTCAAACTCGGTACTGCGCCTAGCGTCCATTTTGCCAGCGCCCACACCCAAGTCGACAGCCAAGGCACCGATTTGCGGCACGCAGACACGGTCGGTGCAGGCAAGCCATTGCGCATC
>JBEBKE010000017.1:0-27301 GCA_040079555.1 Sphingorhabdus sp.
ATGTCGTTTTGTTGGTGGCGCGGGATGGAGCAGCCCGGTAGCTCGTCAGGCTCATAACCTGAAGGTCGTAGGTTCAAATCCTACTCCCGCAACCAACAAGATATCGAAAAATCAAAGACTTAACGAAAAGCCTCGGTTCCCGGATCGGGGCCTTTGTTGGTTTAGCAGCAAGGCCAACAGGTCGGCTATAAGGTGTCGAAGGTGAAGGGGTTGTTTCGCTTTATATATCGACGCCGGTTATAGCTTTTGACCTTCAAACAAAATTTGGCAAAATATGTTTTTCTCGGAATTAGTGCCCGGCCCTTCAGTTCGAATACTTCGACACGTGCCGAATGACGGAAAATGTTATAGCGCAATACAATGAGTAATCTAAACGCCGTGATTTAATTCGAGTGGCGGTGCTTGGAGTCACCCCGAAGGATGCGGGTCTTAAGGGATCGAAGATCACGACCTTTCTGGGCAAAGCCTTGCCCGCGTTGGGCAGCGGCTGGCGGGCATTCACTATTTCGCTGATTTCGGGCGGTTTGCGGCGATCTCCGACTCGGCCGCTAACAGATTGGGCGCGGTTAAAGCGCGCATCGCAACTCGGTTGTCAGCGTCTGATGAAGAACTGGACTATCGTCGGGTCGCCGACCTTGCCCGCGCTGTCGACGATACCGTGACTGTTGAGATTGAACATTGGCAGGATGTGTTCGGCGGCAAGCAAATTTCCGAGCCTGTCTAAGAATAGGGCGATGCGGCTGAGGTCGGCATCTGGATTGCTCCGATAGCGCTGCGCCGCTTTAGGCCCATCTTTTCCAAAATGTGATGGACATGGTTTTTTACGGTAGCTGGGCTGATCCGAAGCTCTATGGCAATTTGCTTGTTGGAATCGCCGCGTGCGACCAACGCCGCTATCTGCTCTTCGCGTGCGGTCAGCAATGTCATTGGCCGGGCTACGCGATCGCGTGCAAGATCTGCGATATGGGCCAATAGCCGGGCAGTCAGTTCAGGCGAGCAGCTGCTTTGCCCGTAAAGCGCGCCAAGCGCCGCTTCATTGATATCTTCAACGCTGCCATCTTCGCCAACGAAGGCGATAATTCCGGCTTCGGCCCCGGATAATGCGTCGTCGTCAGAGCCAATGCCAAAGGCTATGATCTGAGATTTTGGCGACAATTGTTTGATTGCCGATGCATGTGGCAAAGCCCTACGCCGCGATGTGTCCAGGATCACGACATCAGCGCTGTTCGTCGCCAGCCAAGCAAGTCCTTCTTGTGGGTAAAAGCCCCCCAGAATGTCCAGTTTGTGGAGATGTCGCAGTCCGGCGACAATGCCGTCGCGGAACAGCAGGACATCGCTGATTACGATGGCAGTAGCGATCCCGCATTTTCGCTGTTCACCAAATTTTGCACCAACGGACATGAAACATCTCCAGCAATGAGGGACGCAACGTAAGAGGGCGCAAAAGCGCCATTCAAATATGCGTCGAATTGGAGTTTTCTATTTTGGGACGGCCCTGATCGACTCGCATTTTTAACATGGCGCTAGCGCCGAACCAACGGAAAAATGCGGAAAATGGGTTAGCGCCGCGCTAAGGCTATTGCTGCTTTATAGACCATCCCTGAACCCTTTGGTCTATTTGAGTCACACGGCCCTTCTGACAACGGGCTGATATTGCGTCCATTTGACCGGGGCGGTGTAGGTGTGCCCGGCATTTAGGTGCTTAATGAAGCCAGAATGGCCTAGCCCGCCTATGGGCCATTTTTGCGACCGGGTGGTTCATAGCGTCGATGAAAAAACCTCTCTAGCTCTGCGTTTCCACGAAGCGAGGAGGCCCATGTCCGCGATCCGCGTCCTGATCGGCGATATGCCTGCAATGCTTCATTCAATGGTGACCGCAATGCTCGATGCTGAGGAGGACATAGTTCTGATCGACCCATATTCTCTTGGTGACGACTCGCAGCGGGCCAGTGACATTGATGTGATGCTGGTCGCTGCTGATCGTCTTTCGCCTGCTTGGCTTGCAGGCAGCGCGGCAGCGTTGCCCGCAGCCATCATTACCATCGCCGACGACGCTCACACTGCCACGATAGTCCATCTTGCCCAAACGCATTGGCCATTTTCCGACAATATCGAGGATAGTATCGGTGCGGCGATCCGGCGGGCGGCGCGACCGGGATTGCCCCGCTGATGGCGAACTATCATGCCATTGCCGCGATTGCCGCTGCGCTGCGGGGCCTCTTGCACGAACGCTATCCCCGCCCAGAATTTGGAAATACTCTGAGCATAAAGACCGTGCAGCCCAAGGATATCGCAGGCCTAACCGGCGAAGGCATTGCAATATTGGTCTGGCGCATAACCATCAACACGCAGCGCCGCGGACTGCCCGGTCGCATTGACCTGATGGGACAGCGTTTCAAGCCGTCTTTGCCTGTTGATATTTCGATCCTGCTGATCCCGCATGCCGTTGATCCCGAGCGCCAGTTGCAACTGTCTGGATGGGCGATGCGCGCTTTGGCCGATGCGGGGCCGCTGTCGGCGACGCAATTGAACAACTATTTATCAGACAATGATATTTTCAGTGATGTCGAAGAGGTCGATCTGACGTGTGATCCACTGGCGCTGGCAGACTATCTGTCCCTTTGGGACCGGCTGAAAAAGTACCCGCTATCGGTAAACTACATCGCGCGGATGGTGCTCATCGACAGCGAACAGCAGCTCATAGAAGGCGTGCCGGTCATTGAACGCGAATTCAACGCTGGGGTGATGGCGCAATGACCCAGCTGAACTCGCCTGACAAAATTGTCTTGTTCGTGCCGGTCGGGCTGGCAATTCGCAGCGCGGCGGACCGCGTACCTGTGCGCAATGGCTTGCATGTCAGCGCAGAGCACGCAACCAACACCAGGCGCAAATTTAACTTGATGCCCACACCGTCGGGATTTTGGACTGCGCATCAATTGCCCGGGACGTCCGCAGAGCTTGCCGACGACCCGTTCCGTTGGGTAGCAGAGGCTAGGCCCTATAAATTTTCGGTTGTTGACCAATCCCGGCAATATCTGCCGATGCGTTTCCAGGCGCCGCTGCCGAAACGAAACGCGCTGGTCTGGCCGGGTTGGGCCGGGGTCAATCGGGATCGCATAGCCCCGTTGCTGCCGCCGGGTTCGGCACCGGATTTTGAGCCTGACTATCTCCCAATATTTCCGTCCACTTCCGCCAGCGGGTCTAGCGCGACGGCCCGTATATTAGCCCATCTGGCGGTGCGACACTCGGCAACGGATATCCGTCCGGCATGCTGGGCGTTGGTAACGATCAGCTTCGGCGCAAAAGTTATCGGGATCGGGATGTCGGACAGTCGCGGCGCTACTATGATCAACTTTGCCTATCCGTCCATGCCGACACCAACGCCCGCAGAAGCAGCAGCAGGGCGCAGCAATGTTCGCTGGCAAATCCGCGCAGATATTTATTCAACCGACCTTGGCAACCCGAAAAAGCCGGACGATCCGCCGCCCGACTTTTCCCAGATCATCGCGCAACTGGCCAGTTCGCCGCGCGTCGCAATGTCAACCACGCAAGGGCCGCAGCCGCCTTTGGGGGCGCAAACACTGTCGCTTGGTGAACCATTGACCCTTCGTAGCCGCAATTCGCCAACGGAGTTTGCCTCCAGCCTTTTTCTGAAACCGTAATGAACCACTGAACTGCCCCAAAATAGGGAGAACTAAGATGCCTGAATATCTAGCGCCCGGCGTGTTTGTCGAGGAAGTGTCCTACAGGGCAAAGTCCGTAGAAGGTGTAAGCACAACCACCACGGGATTTGTCGGCCCGACCCGCTATGGCCCGCTCGATCTTGAGCCCGAAGTTATCACGTCGCTGGTCGAATTTGAGCGGACCTATGGCGGCAGGCAGCCTTTGGAATTTTCGGACGCTGGCAATGCGGTCGACAATTATATCTGGAACGCTGTGCGGGCTTTCTTCGAAGAAGGCGGAAAACGTGTCTATGTCGGCCGCATTTTTGATGTTCCGGGTGAGGCTGATGAAGACCGCGAAGCGGCATTCCTCAATGCGCATGCGCAGATGGAAATGGCGTTTCCCCCGCCCAACCTTTCATTTCGGGCACGCTATCCGGGGCAGGCAGGGGACTGTTCGGTCCGGCTTATGCTCAATCTGAGCCAGAACCGCATTGCCTTCGACGATGGCGATGATGCCGCCCTTAGGGCCTGCGCTGATTTCGACGTCGTCTATGCCAATCTGACGGCCAATGGCGTTGCGCGTAACGGCCTCTATTCGATAACACGTGATCCGCAAACCGGCGACTGGACCTTCACAGACATCGCTAACGCCACGTTCCGGCTCTCTCAAGTTGTAAACACGCTGGACGGCGATGGCAGGCCCACGGCCGTCGTAAAGACACTAACCGCAACGGTTTATGTAGAGCCCAGCAGTGAAGGGCTGCCATTTTTTGCCGCCACCAATCTTGCACTGGATCGGGAGCATCGCGCCTTTGGCATGCCGGATTCAATCTTTGACCATTTTGCAGACGAAAGGGAAAATCCCGCCTCGGCGCGTAACATCCCGATTGTGGTCGAGGAGATCAGCGAAGATCAAGCCGACGCCGCCCGTTTGCTGGCAATAGCCGAACGGGATGCGCAAGAGGCGATCCGAGCAGCAGCCGCAGGCAGCATCGGTGGTCTGACCAACGCACGAAATGCTGCACAGCTGGCATTTGATGCGCCGGGAGGAAATACTCCTGCGAACCAAACGACGCTCGACAATGCAATTGCGGCGCTGGCCGCAGCGATCGCCACTCGAGATAATGCGCAGGTCGCGAGGGACGGTGCCGAAGCGGCACGTCTGGTGGCGGTTGCGACGCAAGCCCGGGCAGCGGCCGACGGGCCGCCGATAACTGGGCTGCAGCTGGCATCGACATTCCTGTCGCCTACCGTCATTGACGACCGCTTCACCCTCGCAGAATTGCTGGCCAATGGTGGCGATGGCGCTGTTGTTGATGCCAGTTATATCCTTTCAGGCGGAGACGATGGACGCATCCCATCGACCATCGCCTATATGGGTGCAACTGATCCGACCACCGACCGGAAAACCGGCCTGATTGCTATGGAAGATGTCGAAGATATCTCGATCATTGCGGCACCCGGATCGTCGTTGACACCTGCCAATGCGCAGGGTGTCGCCAATGCCCTGATCAGCCATGCCCAGCGCATGCGGTATCGCATCGCCGTTATTGACAGTATCAAGAACCAGTCGATTTCGGAAACGCGCGATTATCGAGCGAAATTCGATTCCAAATATGCAGCCTTTTACTACCCATGGGTGCGCGTGGTTGATCCCGTCACAACGCTGGAAAACCACTATCCTCCATCGGGCTTTGTCGCCGGTATTTATGCCCGCAACGACATTGAACGCGCTGTTTACAAGGCCCCTGCGAACGAAGTGGTAAATCTCGCCATCGGCTTTGAGAAATTCATCAACAAGGGCCAGCAGGAAGTGCTGAACCCGGAAGGCATCAACTGTTTCCGCTTCTTCGAGGGGCGCGGCATGCGGCTTTGGGGGGCGCGGACAATGACGTCTGATCCCGAATGGAAATATGTCAATCTCAGGCGTTATTTTGCCTATCTGGAACGGTCGATCGACAAGGGCACACAATGGGCGGTTTTCGAGCCCAATGGCGAGAAGCTGTGGGCCAATGTGCGTCGCACGATTGAGGATTTCCTGCTGAACGAATGGCAGAATGGCGCTTTGCTCGGCGAAAAACCCGAACGCGCCTATTTCGTCAAATGCGACCGCTCCACGATGACCCAGAACGACATCGATAATGGACGGCTTGTCTGTAACGTCGGCGTTGCAGCGCTGAAGCCCGCAGAATTCGTCATCTTCCGTATTGGCCAATGGACGGCCAACGCCACTCGCTGAGGGGAAAAATCATGGCAACTTTAGTTCAACGCCCCGTCAACCAGTTCAACTTCCTTGTCGATATTGGCGGGGGTAGCGACGGGGTTGATGCAGGCTTTCAGGAAGTCAGTGGCATCGGCATGGAAGTGACTGTGGCGGAGTATCGCAGCGGCAATTCCAACGAGAATTCGGTCATCAAGGTTACTGGGATGAACAAATCCACCGATGTCACTTTGAAACGCGGAATCATCGGATCGCTGACGTTGTACAATTGGCTGAACGACATCCGGAATGGCGCGACTAACGCTCTGCGGCTGGTCACCATCCAGCTACAAAGCGCGGATCATCAGCAGATCATCATGACCTGGAAGCTGCAAAATGCACGGATGATCAAGCATACCAGCGGGCCTTTTAATGCCAAAGGCTCTGATGTCGCCATGGAGGAAATGGTCCTAGCCTATGAACGACTGGAGATGGAGTAAGGTTTTGCAGCCCGATATCCGCCTTCCAGGAGTCTATGTCGAACCGCTCGCTGCTGGTGCGCGGGATGGCTTGCCGCCCATGGACATTGCCCTGTTCGCGGGCTTTGCCGCGCGCGGGCCGTGTAACATTGCAATGGCGGTGGATAGCGTAGCAGCCTTTGAAGCCTGCTTTGGTGGCGACGTTTCATTGGCGCGAAGCTCGGATGTCGGCGCCCCGCTTACGGCATGCCTGCCCGCATCGGTGCGTGCCTTTTTCGCCAATGGTGGGCGGCGGTGCTGGGTTGTGCGGCTAGCGCGGACAGTAGCGCATGAGGCACGCTGGAACCGCTATACCAACCGCGCTATTTTTGCTGCGGATACGGCTGCTACGAATGAATATGTTCTGTCCGGCATGCTGCGTTGCCAGCGCGGATCGGTCGCAGACACCAGCGTTTTGCGCGCAGCGTCGCTTGAGGCCAGCAGTGTAGGGAGCTGGTCTGACGCGATGCAGGCGAGCGTACGCTGCCTTCAAACGCCTTTTGTCGCAAAGAATCTCTTCGCGATCCCCTTCGGTGTTGCATTCGATGACACGGGCGACCTGCGAACAGGTGCGCTGATCGAGTTTTGCCAAACCGCAGAAACGGTGCGCCATTTTGCCAAGACCATGCGGTCGGATGCAGGCCGGATGCTGGCGCTGTCGTGTATGTCGATTGAGCAGCTAAGCGGCCCTGCAGGGCCGCCGGTCAACGGCACAGCCCAGATCGCTGGCTATGACCAAATTTTCAACGCAACGTTAGACGGCGGCGCAGAACCGTACATCACGCTGGAAAGCGAAACCCGCGCGCTTCAGGAGGGGCAATGGCTTATCTTTACCGATATGCTGAGCGCAACCTTATGGATGCAAGTTGATCGGATCGACCGCGCCAAGGCCTATGGAACGGCATGGCGACAACGGCCCTTCGCTGTCCCTGTCGGTGATTTCAGTGCCCGCAGCTTCACAGTCGATATCGCCGCCCGGCTGGGTGGAACCGAGCATATCGCTGCTGGCCTGAACCCCGGCCTAACCGGCGCACAATCGATACACGCTTTGGTCAGCGATGACGAAGCCTGCGCCGCGCATGACAGGCGGAGTGCGCGATCCCGTTTTCCACTATGCGCCACTGCGTTGGAGCGCAGAAAGGCATCGGTCGCCGCAGCTGCCATAGGTGAAGCGAGTTTCGAAGCGATGGCGGCGGTATTTGGCACGCCTGCCTTTACAACGGCCCACCATGCGGCTTTGTGCCATGCTTGGTTGCCCGTGGGGACTGGGCCCGCTTTCGATAGGGTGGCCGGTGCTAACGCAGTCGAGCGCGATGCCTTGCAACGCGACGGCCTGTCCCGTTTTGATGACAGCCTGTTTTTGGACCCAGCATTCGCCAGCGCTACGGCAAGCCAGATCGAACCACTGATCGAACAGGTTCGCGATATGCAGGAAGAGGCGTTGAGCGGCATCTATGCGGGGCTTGATACGCCCGATCATGGCTTTGGCAGTGCATCGATCTTTGCGGTTCCAGACGCGGCGCAACCAGGCTGGCAGTTGGCTCCCGATACCGGACTGGCGGGTGCTCCGCAGCCAGGCGCGCCTGATCAGGCAGACTGGTATGATCATGGCGGCGGATGCTCAGCGAAAAAGCCGGTGGACGAGGCTGCGGAGCGCGATGCGCCTGATAGCAGCATGTTCCTTGATTGCGCCACGCGGCTCGTCGCGGCGCCTGCGCTAACGGGGCCTGCGACGGCTGGCCGCGATGGCCGCTTCCTGCTGCAATGGAGCGGCGGCCCGCCAGATGCAATTTTCGTGCTAGAAGAAGCGGTCAGCGCTGATTTCCGTGGCGCAGTCGAGATTTACCGGGGAACTGCGACTGAACGGCTGATCACGCAGCTAAAGGACGGCAGCTATTATTATCGCCTGCACGTGCAGGCAGACGAAAATGTAAGCGCTTATAGTGCAATTGGCGTCGTCGTGCAGGCCAGCCGTTATGTTGCCATCCCCGCTGATACTGGGCTTTTGCAGCGACTGCATGTAGCGATGATTCGGATCGCGGGCGGCACGGCGGACATGTTCGCTCTATTGTCCATGCCGAACGGTTTTGGTGCGAAAGCAGCAATCAAATATAGCAGCGAGTTGCGCACCATATCAAATGGCTTTGGCGGCGCGCAGACGCTTGGTCATAACGAGGAGCGTGCGCTTTCCTATGCTGCGCTTTATTATCCATGGATATGGTATCGCACTGACCGCAGAGATCGCGGCGCCACATCGACGCTTGCCCTGAGCGCGCCCGAAGGATTTCTTGCCGGGCAAATGGCGGCAAGCGCAATATCGCGGGGTGCATGGATCGCGCCTGCTAATGATTTGATCGACGACATGGTGGGCCTCAATCCGGTCCTGCCTGAATCTGCCCACCTGATGTTGTACAATGCGCGGATCAATCTGGTGCGCCGCGACCCACGCGGCTTCGTCCTGCTCGATGCCGATACGCTTTCTGCTGAACCCGAATGGCGGCAGATCAATGTGCGGCGTCTGATGATTTTGCTACGTCGCCTCGCATTGCAACGCGGGCAGACCTATGTGTTTGAACCCAATGGCGATGTCATGCGTCGCGCGGTCGAACGCGATCTGACGTTTGCGCTGGATGGCATGCAGCGACGCGGAGCTTTTGCCGGAAAAACATCCGCCCAATCCTTTCGCATTGCAGCCGATTTTGGCGCCAATGACATTGAGCAAGGTCGGATGATATTTGAAGTGGGCGTGGCGCCTTCGCAACCAATGCGCTTTCTGAATATCCGGTTGGTGCAACGCGGTGCGCGGTTGATCGTGGCGGAGGAAGCGGCATGACCCATCCGTTTACTGCCTTTAACTTCAGGGTCGAAATTACTCCGGAAGGCGCAAAGTCGCCGCTTGCCGAGGCAGCGTTTGCCGAATGCGACGGGCTGGAAGCTACCTTTGAAATCAAGACAATCCGTGAAGGCGGGGACAATGCCCGGGCAATCCGTGTTCCCGGCATCGTCAACTATTCCAACTTGACGCTGAAGCGCGGAATGACTGAAAATTTTGACCTTTGGACATGGGCACAGAACAGCATCCTGAACCCGATGCTGCGGGCCAATGCCGAAGTGGTTATGTTTGCAGCCGACCGCACGACCATCCGCGCGCGTTACCTGCTGCACCGGTGCCTGCCGGTGAAGTTCAAGGCGCCTGCCTTTAATGCCAAGGACGGCGCTGTCGCCATCGAGGAATTCCAGCTGGCATATGAAAAGTTCGATATCATCCAGCCCCCGGCGGGAGGTGGACAATGAGCGAAGTAACTTTTGCGAAAGCCACGCTGCTCGAACTGAAAGAAGATCTGGTCACGCCGGTGAATGTCCAGGGCCATATCAAGGTTCAGTTCAACCCGGATTCGCTTAAAGTCACCTATGCCAACGAAATAAAACAGCCTGAAAGTGGAGATCAGTCGTCGGGGACGGCAGGCCGCCAGTTTGTCGGTTCCAGCACTACTAAGCTGGCGCTGACGCTTTGGTTTGATGTGACCGTTGTCGGTGACACTCCTATTGATGATGTGCGCAAGCTGACCGGCAAAGTCACCTATTTCATGAACCCGAAACCCACCGAGCACGACCCGAACAAGAAGATGCCACCCGGGGTCCGCTTCCAATGGGGCAGCTTCATTTTTGACGGGATGGTTGAGGGCCTTGAAGAAACAATCGAGTTTTTTTCACCCGAGGGAAAGCCGCTGCGCGCCAGCATTTCTCTCACGCTTTCCCAGCAGAAAATTCTCGTTTCCGCCGCTGATGCCAACAATGCCAAGGACACCAAATTCCAAACGGGCCAGCGGCCCTATGCCGCGGCCAAGCAAGGTGACAGTGTTCAGGACATGGCGAGTGGCGCAGGCAAGCCTGGTGGCTGGCAAGGGATCGCGTCCGCCAACGGCATAGAAGACCCGCTGCGCATGAAGCCTGGGGCCTTGATCGACCTGAACGCCAAAGTTGGCGTTTCAGGCGGATTGGGCGCGTCGGCATCGCTGGGCGGCGGAGCAGGGCTAGGGGCTGCTGCAAACATCAACTTTGGTGCTGGCGTGCAGGGTGGGGTGAAAACGCCTCCGCTGCCGCGCTTTGGATTGAATTGAAGGGAAACATTACATGCCCGTAGTGATCAATGAATTTGAGGCTGTGGTCGATGAAGGCGGCTCGGCACAAGGTGGTAAAGGCGCAAAAGCCCCCAAATCGCCGGTCACTTCGCAGGCGCGGCTGCTGCGGCTGATGGCGCGCGTGACAGCGCGGCAAAACCGGCTGAGGGCCTATTGAAATGCCAAGCAATGTTGCCCGTCTGCCCAGCCGCCCCGCGCGCCCGACGATAGAAATCGACGGCACGCAGGAATTGCTGCTGGAGGCGGCCCTTGTCGAATATGCCATTTCGGACAGCATTGACGGTATCGCCAGCGCCGAAATGCGCTTTGGCAATTGGGGGGGCGAGGATCAGCCGGGCTTCCAGCATTTCAACCGGCAGCGGTTGGAATTTGGCAAAATGATCACCGTCAAACTTGCCAATGATGTGCTGTTCAAGGGGAAGATTTCCGCAATTGCCGGCCATTTTCCCGAAGGCACGCCGCCGCAGATCAGCGTGCTTGCCGAGGACCGGCTGCAGGACCTGCGCATGGTGCGCCGCACCCGCAGCTTTGAAAACAAAAGTCTGGCCGAAATCGCCCGCACCATTGCCAGCGATCATGGACTGCAACCCATGGTCGACGTGAGCGGACCGACCTATGCCGCGCTTGCGCAGGTCAATCAGAGTGATCTTGCTCTTTTGCACATGCTTGCCCGCAATGAAGGCGCGCAAGTCTGGTTTGTGGACGACAAGCTGATGGTCAAGAAAAGCCATGATGCACCAGAAGTGCAATTGGACTGGGCAGGGACGCTGCACTCCTTTGATGTCGTTGCCGATCTGGCCGGTCAGCGGACATCGGTGACAGCATCGGGCTGGAGCGTCGCTGACAAAGAAGCGATCAAGCACAAGGCGGGCAAATCAGTGCTGGGCAGCGAAATCGGATCGGACGAGGCCGCCGCTGACATTCTGCAATCCAGATTCGGTGAACGCGCTGATCAGCTGGCGCATGTGGTTGCTGCAACAACCCAGGAAGCCCGTTCGATCGCCGAAGCGAGTTTCCGGCAAATGGGCCGCAACTTCATCATCGGGGAGGGCGTTTGCGAAACCGATCCCAAATTGCGCATCGGGGCCAAGCTGGCGCTGACAGGGCTCGGTCCCTTGTTCGACGGCAACTATCGCATCCGCTCTGTCACCCATCTGTTCGATGCAGAAGACGGTGCGCGCAGCGAATTCAGCGCCGACCGGCCCGGATTGGGGAGGGTTTGATGCTGATGACGGCTGTCCCCGGTGACCGGCATGCAGGCGAAGGCGCAGCGCGTCTGTCAATAGGCCTAGGCGGGCTATTCTTTGGCGTTCTGCCTGCAACGGTGGTCGCCATCAACGATCCTGATGGACAGGGCAGAGTGAAAATTGCGCTTCCCGGCGTGCCCGATACGGGGTCTGGCGTGTTCGAAGTCTGGGCGCGCATGGCGACGCTGTTCGCAGGCAAGGACCGGGGCAGCTGGTTCATGCCTGACAAGGATGATGAAGTGCTCGTGGCCTTTGAACATGGCGATGCGCGCAGGCCGTATATCATCGGCGGCTTGTGGAACGGAGTGGACAGCCCGCCGGCGAGCATGGATGGCGCGCAGCAGAACAACATAAAGGCATTTTGTTCGCGAAACGGCATCAAGATCACGCTGGATGACAGCCAAGGTCAGGAAAAGCTGATCTTGGAAACGCCGGGAGGCCAATCGGTTACGCTGAAAGACGGACCGGGGGGCATCGAGGCGAAGGATTCGAACGGAAACAGCGTGAAGCTGGAGACCTCTGGCATTACGGTCGACGCAGCCGCCAAAGTCACGGTCAATGCAGCCCAGATAGCAATCTCCGCCGGGATGGTGACCGTTGATGCCGGCATGTCCCGATTTTCTGGCGTTGTTCAGGCCGACACGGTCATTGCCAACAGCGTGGTTTCAGCCAGCTACACGCCTGGCGCAGGGAATATCTGGTGACGGTGCTGCATCATCCGGTGACATGGGCCGCGCCGCGTCCCCTGTGGAGTGCTGGCGGCGGCAATCGCGGGCTGCGTCCTTCCATCCTGCGCTTTGCCGCTGATGATTTTATGGACCAGCTGCTGGGGATGCTTGAAAGCGATCCCAATGCGCTGGTCGGCCATGTGGCCAAATATGAAAGCTGGCGATCAAAACAGAAAGACCTGGTCACGACGGATCATGTCGCCCACACGCCGCTTCCCGAGCCCGTGCGCAAGGCGGGGCTGTTTACACGGCTAAAGCCAAAAGCTCCGGTTGCAATTGCAGCGCCGCACACGCCTCTGCCGCCAAAACAGCTCAAACTTTATCAGCCTGCGCACCAAAGGCATTATGTCGTCACGGCAACGCTTGCCTGCGCGCTGCCTGGCCTGCCTGACCGCAAGCCAGAAGGGCCGCATGAGCAATTGGGATTTGTGATCCGCCGGCTGATGGACGGCATCGAGCACGCCTATGTGAAGACGGCCGAAGGCTGGAAATGGCAGAAACTAGCAGGCAATGATCCGCAGACATTGGCCCCTGCCGAAGAGAGGCTGGGGGTCTTCCCGCTTAACCATCGCGATGGACGGGGTATCCGTCGCAGCCTGTGGGGCGGTGTTGTTCCGGTCGGCAAGCGCGAGGAATATCTGGCGGCAGCACTGTCAACCCAGACCCCCACCTTGCTTGAAGGGCAAATCGTTCAGGCCAAGCCTGCCAAAGTGCCATCCGGGCTAGTCGATGACAGCAAGCAAGCGAGGCTTGCCGAATTCAAAATGGATGTGGCCGAGCCGTGGAAGGCAATGATCCAGTCCGCGTTCAAGACCGCCGCAGCGATCACGGCAGATATCGATAGCAGCTCCAGCGATAACAAAAGGCAACAGCAGATCCGCGAACGGAACTGGCAATATCAGACGCAAAGCTGGCTGCTGTTGCTGGATTTGATGGATTTTCTCGATGCACATCTGCAACCGGTCTTCCGCACGATTAAGCGTCAGCCCGCGACGCTCTCCGCCAACCAGCAGGCGCTAGTCACTTGGTTCAACCGGCCGCTCAATAACAAAAAGGGGCTGATTGAACAGGCGTTTGCTGGCGGCGGAAGCCCTCCTCCAATGCAAAGCCATATGGCTGCTGCAATGAAGGACGTGTTGGCCTTTCGGGATCAGTTGGAAGCGATGCGGCTAGCGTACCGTGCCGATGCAGCAGAGGCGGCCCTGTGGCCAAATTTCCATTTCCTGCTGGCGGGGATTGGTGCCACGGCATTTGGCCAGGGCGCGCAATGCGTTGTTCCGTTCGAGGACGCGACAACGCCCGATTCACTTGATAGCGAACTTGCAGAGTTTGCGCCAAAATTGAACGCGAAGCTGTCGCCACCACAGCCTCCGCTGACAGTGGCACCGCATTTAACCAAAGTCATTGATGACCTGATCGTCATGGTTGGGCGTGCGCTTGCGAATAGCGGCGATGGCAACGCTCGCGAGATTCCATTTGCCCTGCGGCTGAGCCAGACGATCAAGGACACTGTCGGTAAAGGCGAATTGTTCGTCATCCGCTTTGTCCATTTGAACGCCGATTGCGGCCCAAGCCACCCGCCGACGCTGTCCGAGCGAACCGATGCGTTTGAAATGGCGAGCTTTTTTGACAGCGATGCCCCTGCGCGCCCGGTGCGGATCACTTTGCCTATGGACACAAGTCCGGCGGGGCTTCGCAAACATGCCAAAGGCACGGCGTTTGTCCTTTCCGACATGCTGTGCGGGCAAGTGCAGCGGGCCAAGGGACTGGGTTTTGTTGATCTTGTCCGGCAGGTTCTGCCTTGGCCACTGCACAAGGATATCGACGTTGGCGATGGCGGCGGTTGCAAAAGCGGAAGCTTGGATATCGGCATGATCTGCTCAATCTCCATCCCGATCATCACTTTATGCGCGCTGATCTTGCTGATGATCATCGTCAGCCTGCTGGATTTCATCTTCCGCTGGATACCGTGGTTCATCACGTGCTTCCCGGTCCCAGGTCTGAAGGGGAAGAAATGATGGCCAGCATTTTCGGCAAAGGCATTTCCTTCCCACCCCGGCTTGATGGCTATGGCCGTCTGGCATGGTCAGAAGGTGAAACCAACATCCGCGAATCGATTGCGATCATCCTGAAAACCAATCACCGTGAACGGATTGCTTTGCCGGGCTTTGGCGCCGGACTGCAGCGCTATCTGTTCGAACCGAACACCTTAGAAACGCATACGCAAATTACGCACGATATCGACATGGCGCTCCGCAAATATGAGCCGCGCATTGCGCTGGAGGATGTAGCTGTCGCAGCGGACCCGCAGTCTGCGCAAACTGCCCTTGCGACAATTACCTACAGGCTGGTTGCTTCAGGCCTACGGGAAAAGATTTCGGTCAACGTCCCGCTCGGCGGACAGGGATAAGGGGATAGACTATGCCATTGCCAGACCCGCCCACGGACAATCGTCGCTACCAGGATCTGGTCAACGAGCTTGTCGCGCGCATACCGGTGCACACGCCCGAATGGACCAATTTCAACAATGCCGATCCGGGCATCACGCTGATCCAGCTTTATGCGCATATCGCAGAAAGCATGTTGTACCGGGCCAATCAGGTTCCCGATCGCAACCGGCAGAAATTTCTGCAACTGCTAGGGATCCCGCTCAATCCTGCGCAAGAGGCCAAAGGGATTGTCGCATTCACCAACGAACGTGGCCCGCTGGATAAGCTGATCGTCCCAACCGGGACTGAGCTGACCGCAGGCACTGTGCCTTTCCTGACGGCAACCGGGCTTGATGTGCTGCCCATTGAAACGCGCTGTTTTGTGAAGCGTGCCGCGGTTGGGCTGACATCCGAGTTGGAGGATTATTACAAACTTCTCTACGCGTCGTATGGCGAAGATGCGCCCGACAATTTCAACATGTATCAAAGCGTGGAGATTGATCCCGCCGCCGGTTTTGCCTTTGCCGACAGTATTGATCGCTCTGTCTGGATCGCCCTGCTGGGCCGCGATGCAGACCGCGATCCGATCAACGACGATCCCTGGGTCAATGTTCGCGATAAATTGGGCGGACGGCCGCTGTCGCTTGGCTATGTGCCAGCACGTGACGAAGGCAGCCGCAATGTCGGCCCTGAACAAGGCAATGTGCCGCTGGCCGATTTGCTGTCCTTTGCCATGCCGCGCGGGGATCAGTCGATTGCTTTTGACGAGGGCGGCCATCCGGTGGCTGGCTATCAACAATTGACGGTGAGAGCGGATTTCGATCCGCTTAGCCAGGCCGGGATCATCGAGCTTACTTTGCCACTCGCTTCACAACTAAAATCCTGGCAGGATCTGGACCCGCTGGAAAGCGGCGTCGGAGACCTTCCCCCGGCGATTGAAAATGACAAGGTTGCGGGACGACTGATCAGCTGGCTGAAAGTCGGCGCTGGTCCCGCCACCAATCTGCGCGGCAGCTGGATTGGCATCAACGCAGCGCAGGTGCGGCAGTTGGTTGAGGTCAACAATGAGCGGCTTATCGATGGCGATGGCAGGCCTGACCAGCAGAGGATTTTGGCGCGCGCGCCGGTCCTTTCCGGTTCGCTCAAACTGATAAGCGTTCGCGGCGATGCCATCACCGAGTGGCGCGAAACCGACGATATCCTGGCCGCTGATCCAGAAGTACCCTTGCTCGGTATAGGCGAATTGCCGCCCGCAAACGGCACTGATTATTTCATCGCCGACGCCGAGGCCGGAATAGTGACTTTTGGGGACGGCCTGACCGGTCGACGGCCCGCCGCAAACGAAGCGCTTTATGCGAGCTACGCCTATAGTGAGGGCAAAGAAGGAAATGTGGGCGCGGGTGCGATAAAATCGGGTGCGGGGTTGCCCGGCGGCGTGAAAGTGTTGAATCCGGTTGCTACATGGGGCGGAGCCGATGCGGAGACCATAGCGTCGGGCGAAAAACAGGTGCGCCGCCGCCTGCAAAATCGCGACCGACTGGTGACTATAGGTGACTTCACCAGCATTGCTTGGCGGACTCCGGGTATCTATATAGGTCGGATAGAGGTCATCCCGGCAAGCCATCCCGATATCTGGCCGGTCGAGGCCGGATCGGCACCGGGGGCAGTCACGATTATGGCTATCCCGGCCAATGATACCGCCTTTCCTGCCGCACCCCGGCCTGACCGTTCCTTCGTGAACGCGCTCTGCGCCTATCTCGATCCCCGGCGGCTGGTGACGACGGAGCTTGCCATTCGCGGCGCATCCTATGTCGGTATCTGGCTGTCGATCGGCGTTGAAATTGCCGGCGGGCATAATAGCGCCGAGGTCACCGAAAGCATCCGCGCGCGGATCAGGGCCTATCTCAGCCCGTTGCCACAACTAGGAATGGTCATTCCCGATCTGATAGAGCCGCTATATGCGCCCGAAACCGATCCGGCGGTGCGCGGCTGGCCGCTGGGCAGGGCGATCAATGCGCGTATGGTTTTGGCAGAGGTGGCGCGTGTTGCCGGCGTGCTCTCGGTTGCCAATGTGTTGCTGGCAAAGGGTAATAGCGCGGCGCTCGATAGTGTGGAAATAGCGGGCCTCGAGCTGCCCGAGTTGCTTGGGATTTCTGTTGTTGTGGGCGATCCGGTCGCGCTTGATGCGCTGCGCGGCGCGCAATCGACTTCGTCCACGAACGGAACGCCCCGTCTGCCTGTGCCTGTTATGGCGGAGAGCTGCTGATGAACGTCAACGGTTCAAAATTCTGCCACTTGCTGGGTAAAAACGATTGGGGCCAATGCTCCGTACCCTTTGAAGGCGCACCAACAAAGCTGTCCAAAATCTGGAGAAATTTTCCCGGTGGCGGCGCAGATGATGACATACCCTTATGGAATGCAAGCAGCGGTCGGCTGACGCTTGCCGAAACCGGAGAGACAATAAAGCCCACGCCAGGAGAAGCGCGGCTGTTGCCGCAGAACAGGCGAGGCACCGCCTGTGATCGCTTTGGCAATCTGTACGTTGTTGGTGACGATGCAGCGTCGGTTGTGGTCGCCAATTCCGGTGTAGCGAAAGCCTTTCACTTCTGGCCAGATCCACGCGTCCAGCCGCCCAGGACCACCAGCGATTTTGGCGATGCGCAGCCTGTTGATAGCGCACCGCTCGCCTACAACGCGCTTGCTGTTACCACCGCCAACTATCTGATTGTTGCTGCGCATGGCGCAAATGCACGCTGGCTGTTGCGGTTTGATCTGGTTGGCGGCGGTGCGCCGGTGCCGCATGATATTTCGGCATACATCGGCACGCCCATTATCGATCTTGCTGCTGACCATTGTGATGGGCTGTGGGTGCTGGCGGCTGACGGTATCAGGCGAGCTGGGCCCGACTTCCAGCCAGAGTCCGGCATGCCCGCAGCGGCCACAGCTTCATCTTTCCAACCCGTCGATGGCAGTGAAACCCGTGTAGTGCAGCCCAACGCGGTTCCACCCATCATCGCGCTCCCCTTGGGAGCTACTGCCCTGCAAATGCAAATAACCGGCCCGGGCGAACTGATCGTTCACTTGCGCACCGGCGCCAATGTTTCGCAAATCCATGTGCTTGATCGCAATGGCATCAGCCTTCGGCACTTACCAGGCTGTCCAGATAGCGTCCATGCCATTGCTGTAGGCCCTCAGGTGGCCGAGCCGGGCGAGAAAAGCGATGCGGACGAAGCTCTTTTTATGACGACCAATAGTGGCAACCAGGCATTTCTATACCGCCTCCGCCGCGACGACGCTGGGTTGATTGATGCGATTGTTCCTGAACCGGCCATCATTCCGCTGCGCCGCTTTGGTGGTCGCGCGCTGCAATTGCGCGGCAAGGAGATCGTCTATGACAGCGGCAGCAAGGATCCTTTGTGGGTGCCGCTCCTCGCACAGATCAAGCGCCGCTATGCGCTTAGCAATAGCCTGACCTCAGCTGTATTCGATTGTAATGAGCCGCAATGTCTGTGGGACCGGATCCGTCTGGATGCGAATATCCCGCCGGGCACCGATGTACGGATCGAAGCGCGCTCGCATGACGAGAAAGAAGTGCTGGAGGCGATGGGCGATACCGGCTGGCAGTTACAGCCGCCATTCTACTTAAATGGAGATTGCGGTGAGCTGCCCGGCAAGCGCTCGATCGCGCAATTGGCAACCGATCGGTTACGCGGTCAGGGCTGCTGGGACATGCTGTTGCAACAGATAACAGGGCGCTTTGTGCAACTTCGCATTACTCTGACTGGCGACGGTCGGCATACGCCAGCATTGCGATCATTGCGCATCTGGTATCCGCGTTTTTCCTATGCGCAGCGGTTTTTGCCTGCAATGTACCGAGAAGAGCCGATCTCGGGCTCGTTCGTTGAGCGCTTTCTGGCCAATATGGAAGGCATCAACAGCGTCACCGAAGAACGCATCGCCACCGCGCAAACACAGTTTGATCCGCGCACAGCTCGCGGCGAAATGCTTCCATGGTTGGCCAGCTGGTTTGACGTCATGCTTGATCCCTCATGGAACGAGGCCCGCAGCCGCCTGTTCCTGGCCAATGCAACCGAATTTTTTGGTTGGCGCAGCACGATTGCCGGATTGAAACTGGCATTGCGGTTGGCCTTTGATGCAGAATTGCTTCCTGCCGATTTCGTGCTGGGTAAAAGCGATTGCACCTGTGCCGGATCGATCCGGATCGTCGAGGCATTTTCCACGCAGTCCAAAGGTCGCAAATTCGGCAAGGCTGAAACTATAGTTACCGGCCCAGCATTGCGCTCCTTGACCGGTGGATGGTCACCGGCTGAAGGCGCCGCCGGTCTGTTTGCTCGTTTGCCTGAAGACAGCGAATGGACTCCGGACACATCCCGCTTCCCTCTCTTCGCGCCCGATAAAGGTGCGGCGGACTGGCGAGGATTGGCGCAACAATCCTTGGGCATTGTGCCTTGGTTGGGCGCTCAGGAACGCGCTGCCTGGCAGGCATTCCAGATCGCGCATGCAGGCGAGGTCAAGCATGCCGATCTGCCTGCAACTGTTGTCCCGACGGCAGTATCCGCACTTTGGAGGCAATATCTGTCGCTCAGCAACCGTGCGCGCGGCAAATGGCAGAGCTATCTACAAAAACGCTATCGCAGCATCGATGCGCTGAAAACGGCGCACAAAGCCAATTGGGCCAGCTTTGCGGAAATTCCGTTGCCAGATTATCTGCCTTCGACCGAAGTGGCGGCACTGGATTGGCTGCTGTTCGAGGGTCAGCTTTACCCGCGCATCCTTGGAGCGCACCGTTTTTCGGTGCTGATCCCGCTTGCATCAGTCAACGCCAATGCTGCGGAACTGGACGAGAAAATCGCACTCGCGGAGCGGATCATTGCGATTGAAAAGCCTGCGCACACAGTGTTCGAAGTCCGATTCTACTGGGCGATGAACCGCGTTGGCGAAGCGCGGATCGGGCAAGACACGCAAATCGGTGCGGGCAGCAGAGCGCCTGAACTCATTCCTCCGGCCATCGTCGGACAGGCATATCTTGGCAGCAATTTTGTCGGCGGACCCCAAGACCGCGTTGAACGACGGGAGCGGCCGGCATGTTGAAATCATTCGGATCGGGAGAAAGATCATGAGCTGTTGCGGCAACTTTTCGTCGGTCGGCGTTGCGCCTGCGACTACGCCATCTCACCATGTGCATTTTTCATCCGGCATGGTGCTTGGCGTGGACGATTATGCACAGGAGTTCGCCTATCACAGCGCGCGGGACAAATGGATCGTCCGCGATTTTGGCGGCTATGGAACGCTGTCGGGATTGGCCGTGTCTGTCGAAAATGGCACGGACGGACCGCAGGTTAAGGTGACAGCTGGATCGGCAGCAACGCCTGGCGGACAACTAATCTGTGTGGGCGCTGACCAATGCGGGAGCCTGAACGCATGGCTGGCACGCGAGGATATTGCCGCGCGCGTTGCGCAATTGGCGGACGAGGTAGCGCCCAGCACCGATGCCAGTTTAAAGGTCTGGCTGACACTTTGCTATACCAGCTGCGCGATCGCACCTGTGCCGATCCCTGGGCGGCCCTGTCGCAGTGAGGAGGATCTGATGGCTCCTTCACGGCAGGCTGATGACTATATATTGTCATTGTCGCTCGATCCTCCGGCGATGAGTGAGGCGCAGGCGCTCGGTATAGTGGAAACCTATATCGGAGCGATGGTGTCGCAGGCAGCGGCGGTTGCATTGTCCACACTGTTGACCAAAATCGGACGTCAGCTTGATGCGCTGTTCCTGCCGCAAGCAACGGCGCTTCCGGCAAGCGCGACTACCACGCCCGTCTATGGTAATGCGCAGAAAGCCGAAGTGCTGCGGTTCGTGCGCACCTACTGGATTACCCGGCTTCGTCCGCATGTCATGGCGCAGAAGTGCAATGGCCCCGATGTTGCTGCTAATGATTGCGTGCTGCTGGCAACGCTTACCATTCCGGTTTCAAAGCCGCCGGTTGGTGCATGGAATGTTGTTAGTGGCGTGGCGGGTGTCGACAAGGATGAGAGTGATCGGCCGCTATTGATGTCACCAGCTCTGGCGGCAAGCAGCATGGGAATTGCAGCGCCCGTTCCAGTGCCCAATCCCGTCCAGACTGTGGACTATCTGAGCGCGCCTGCATTCCCACCGCCGGCTGTTTCCATCGGCGCAAATTCACCAGTAGCCCTGGTCCAATATGGGGTTGCGGTGACTGTGACGCTTCCGCCTGCCGGGGCTGGAACGCAACAACGGCGCATCTTTGTACGCAACATTGGCACGGCCAACGCAGAAGTGATCGCCGTTGCACCCGCTGGCCGTGTCGGGGGGCTGGCAAAACTTGATCTACCTACGGGTGGCTACGCACATTTGATTTCAGACGGCTCAGACAGCTGGCGGCTCTTGGGCAAATCGGCATGAGGAGGAACTAAATATGGACGGCGATTTTCTCTCGCTTGACCAACCCGTCGCTAATGGTGGCATAGAAAATGTTCGCTTCTTCAACGGTCGCTTGCTCAGCGGCCGCGACCTGACCCGCGAACAGCAAGCCCGCAAAAGCGGCGATGCACTCACCGGTGCGGCGCATGGCAGCGGCGTGGCTTATGGGCTGGAAGTGCGGCGAACGGCGGCGGATATAGCAACCCCAGGGGCTGTGATCAACGTGCATGCGGGGCTGGCGATCAACCGCGATGGCGCGCATCTGAAGCTCGCCGCCGACCAGCGGTTGCAACTGACGCGAATGGACAGCAGCGATTTCTCTGGCGGTGATTGCCAGTTTGGCGAATGCATTATCCCTGAAGTCAGCAGCTATGTCGCGGGCGAAGGCTTGTATCTGCTCGTCCTAGCGCCATCGACGCGGTCGATGGGCCGCGCTGCCGTCAATGGCCTTCCCGGCGACAGCGCAGCGTGCAACGTTGACCGCGATGTCGATGCCGTGACCTTTCGGCTGATCGAAATACCTTCGGCGCTCTATTCCGGAATATCGGCCCTTGATCCGGGTTTCCGCAACCGGATCGCCTATCGCTGCTTTGGCACAGGTGTGCTGGCAAGCTGGCCGATCCCATTTGTCACCCAGCCACCAAGGTCAGATGATCTGATCACGGAAATGGCGGATTATGGCCTGACCAGCGCAGAGGTGCCACTGGCGATCATTGCCTTTACCGGCACGCTCGATATCAATTTCCTCGATATGTGGGCGGCTCGGCGACCGCTGGCGCTGGCCGATGGGCCACTGGGCGCCAACGCATCGATCACCAGCAGCGTGGCCCCCCGCCGGATCAGCGCGGGCCGGGCCATGCTACACCAGTTTCAGGAGCAGTTCGACGCGCTGACCAATGGTGGCGCGAATATGGGAGCGGTAAAGGCGCGAACGCATTTCCCGCAGCTGCCGCCGGTTGGAGTTTTGCCGAGGGTGAGTGAAGCCGACGCAAAAGCATTCCTTGGCGACTTGACCTATCGGGGCCCTGTGCACATCAACGCGGTGCAGGTGGAAATGCTGTTACGCGACAGCATGGCATGTCCTGCGATTCAAAGCTCCAGCGACGAAGTTGTCTGGCTTTATGCCGTTGCTGAAAATCAGATAGCCGCAAAGCGAGCGCCGGCCGACCCCCTTCGCGCCCGACCCTTTTACATCTTTGCTAGCGGCAACATGCCTTACCGCGCCGATGCTCGCTTTAACCTCCACCGCTGGAACTACGCCAATTTCGCGCTGGGTGCCTGAACCCGGAAAACGCGCCTGAAAGGATATCGTCATGGCAACGCCCACAACCATTACCGGAGCCGAAATTGGACTATTGTCCTATTTGTTCGAGGCAGTCGGCGACCTGCTGACAGACGCGCAGCGCAAACAATTGACCGATCAGCTGACCAGCCTGCGTCCCGCGGGTGTTGCGCCGGGGGATTTGATTACGGCTGAACTGTTCAACGGGATGTTGAATAATGTGAATGATCTGATGGCGCGGGTGGCGGTTCTGGAGGGGGCCGGGGGTGGTCCTGTAATTACGGGGATTTTGCCGGGCAATGTGCCTATTCCAACCAACAGCATTTTGACCATCACAGGAACTGGTTTCAACCATGAACCCAATCGCAATATTGTCAAACTGGGCTCACGCACCATCACCGAATTTCGGGAAGGGTCGAACGAATCGTCTTTGTCGTTCACCGTTCCTGACGTTTTTTCAGACCTACCCAAGCAGGTTGATGCAGCTGTGGAAACGGGCGGTCGGCTGTCTAACACCTTCCCTGTCAACCTGGTTGCGGCACCCCGACAGCAAATTGGCAATTTCGATGTTGCAGCTGTTTCAAACCCATCCGGGACGATGTTCGGTGGCGCGGCACTATCGTTCGAATGGGACGTGTTTGCCGACACGGCATTGAACGACGAATTGCGGTTCGAACTAGATGTTGCAAATGCAGCCGGTGCAACTGCCAATCAATGGAAAGCGATACTTAGCTTTACCCCGGCCGCCCCCGCGCCGATCAATGTTGGCCAAACGGTCCGCGTCCGCATGGATGTGACAGCACCGGCCTCGGCAACGACCGCCGATGTGTCGCTGCGGGTAAAAGGAATTGACGATCAGGCAACGGGTAGCTCTCAAACCATTCACTGGATCGCCGGGCAGCCGCTGGTCGTGTCCAGTCCGCTCGCCGACTTTGATTTCACTGTCCCAGCTGCCACCGGTGCCCCAACTGATCCGGTTCAAACGCTGACACCGCTGATTGTTGGCGGAACGAGCTTTCCGAAAGGACTTCGGGTTCGCGCCGGACAAAATGGCATTATCAGGATGAGCAGAACTGATCGGAGAAATGGACGACCGGAGCTTGCGACCTACCAGAATGCGGCGATCATGGAGACGAATGCGGCGCAGTGGACAATCGCCAACGGACCCAATCCGGCGCAACATATCAACGTTGCCGGCGGTGCAAGTAATACTTTTTCATTCCGTCTGACAAACACCGGTGGTGCCGTCGATTCGATCGTCTTTCTGCGCGTCACATCCAGCCAGACCGCAACCAGCGGTCAGCTACAATCCTTCACATCTTTCGTATCCATCCCTGTGGTGATTGCCGCATAATCAGGAGATAGAAAATGAGCGACCAAGACACATTAGTATTTGCAGACCGCGACATGCTTTTCCCCGCCCCGGTGATAGACGGCTTTTTCGACCGCGACTTCATGATCACCAACGAGCCCGTGGAAACAGGCTATGTCGGTGGATCGCTGATGACCTTGGGTGCATCGGGTATACCACCTGTGATTTTTCAAGGGGTGCGTCTTGCCGATGCCAATCCCAACAGCGACCGTTTGATTTTTGCTTTTTTGTGTCGGTTTAGCCAGCCCATTCCAGATCCCATGAATCCGATGTCATTTTTGAACACCATCGGTGATGACGAAATTGTAATTGCGCTGAAATCAAGCTTTGTCAGCGGGAGTGAAGCCGATGTTCGGCTCATCGTAATCAATCCAGTTGGTACGGGCGGGGCATTAGGTGCTGCGGGTTCGGCTGGTTCAGCCGGCGCGGCCAACGATATTCGCAACAACCGGACGCCGCGTCAGGCGCTATTTTATAAATCTGACGGTCCGGAAAGCTGGATCCCGGCCAGTCCCACCGGGATTGATGTAAAGGTTAGATCTTGGAACCCCAGCCCCGGTATGGGTGCCGATGAACTGGCGTGGAGTGTAGAGGTAAGTGTTCCCCGCACGGCAGCTGGCGGAGGCGGTGCCGCCAACTGGATTGATATCCAGAACGACTTTGGTCTCTATTTTGCCCTCACCAAAATTGTAGGAGTAGGTGGCGGGATGGCTTCACAATATGTCTTCCCCATCGGTTCCGGTTCGTTTCCCGGTTTTTATGACACCAACCCATTGTCAGATTTCCCCTTTGGACATGGGATTGTTCCAATGGGAGCGGCTCCTGCATCGGCTGCGAGAGGCGTTTATTTCATGCCTAACACGCTCAATGGCTGGCAAGGTATCGGCCAACGAGCTGTTGGCAGCTCGTCTTTGAGCCCGGGTCACCAAATCCAGGCAACAAACAATGAAATTGTGGCGCTACTGGGCAATGATGGGACAGCATCGGCTGGGCAGGTGCAAATTGACTTTGCCATGGCGCATTGGGGGCTACCATCGGGCAACCCCAATTTCTGGACGAGGCCGGAAGGTCTGTTGCCCGTGAAGATACCAGTTGGCGGCCAAACGGTTGCGAATGCCGCGACCAATGTCGTCTTCAAATCTGACCCTTGGACGCTTGATAATATGACGCTGAACTACAAGGGTTCCGGCAAGACGCAGCGCAAATTCTTTGAGGACAATCCCCACCAATGTATGTGGGCGCAGGCAACCGCATTGACGACGGGCGTTAACTTTAAACAAGCCAGCGTTCGCCGGAACATGGACTTTATCGGACTTTCGGACGTTGAACGCGATGCCGTGGTCAGCGGTGAAGGATATGACGATCCGCCCAATGGCAAGGCTGATCATGACTTCATATTGCAGACTTTCTGTCGAAAGGTCATCGTTCAGGAAGTTGTCAAAAATGTCGAAAATGTCGAGGACGACACCAAACAGTTGTTGGGGGCAGCGCTTCAGGCGGGCCGGACCGACGACACTTCTGATAACGTGGCCACGATGGCCGCATCCCATGTGGCAGGCAGACGGGGGGGCGGCACGCAATTCAAAGACAGCGTTGTCTATATCTGGATCACTATGGGTTACCGGATAACCGATCTTAGCGTGATAGTTGCTGGCAAAAAATACCCTCTACTCGATAATGGCTGCGGGTCGTTTGGCTTTGTCGCCCATCATACGGGTGTCGCAGACAATCTGAGTTGGTCCTTTTCCGGGCCGGGCTTGGGCAGATTTTCGTCTGGCGTTTATGGTTTAAAGGTACCGCATAAGGGTGCGACGACTATCGGCCTGCGCCTGTCTGCGGAACCGGATGGCCCGATGGGCGATAGTTCGAAAGAATTGCCCAAACTCGATCCGAAGGAATGGGTGCCTGACGTCGGCGGTGGTCGCCCGGATAATCCCAACCCCGGCGATTCAGACCCGAAGCCAGACCCCACACCCAAGCCGGGCATCTGCGGCCTCATCGCCCTAGGTATTGTTGGCGTGCCGCTCGCATTTGCAGCCACGCAGCTGTTCGCCTGACCTGCCATGCCAACCGCCCCCCTCCAAGACTTCACCGTCAACCACGCTCGCCTTTTCGGACGAGCTGGGGGGCGAGGGGTTTTGGAGGCAGGGTTGGGGGCGGTACGGGCTGCTGACGTAGTGCCGTCTGGCGAAGTATTGTTTGTGCCGCGCATGCGGATAGCTGAGCCTTTGTCACCGCAGCTGCCGCCGTCGCGTTTTGCAGCGCGGCTTGGTGACCAGTTGCGCCGGATGGCAGGCGATGCTCTGGTCGATCCGGTAGTGCATTGGGGTGCGCAATCCGGCAGCGACCGACCTTTACGCTTTCGCAGCTTTGCGGCCTATGCGGCCTGGCTGCTGGCAGGCTGGCTGGATACACCGTCGCATGTGTCAAAATCGGTCTTGCGCGCTGCATTGGGCGAAAAAAGCATCGAACAATGGCAGCGGCAAATGGTGCTGGCGGACGGGCGAACAGTGGTTCACGTGGCGCGGCTGCTCGCACAGCAAGGCCTTGCGGCGAAATGGCTTATGCGCCTCGACCCTGCCGATCTGAGCATGGCATTGTCGGCGATAGCCCGCGATTATATTCTGCCAGACCTTGCCGAAGCGGATGCCGCACCGTCAACGGCTGTGGTTGCGCAAACGGCTGGTTCGATTGCGGCTGCGGTGGCCGGCCTTGTCGAGATCGCCGCGCTGCAACATAGGCCTGCTGCATTTCTGCACAGCTTGCGAAAACGGGTTGATGGTGCAGTGCCTGCCTTCAATACCCTGCCCCGCCCTGCCAGGCTGCTGTTGATCGCAGCCTTTGGTATCAAACAAAGGCCTGGTGAGCTGCGGCGGTTGTCCGTTACCGATTGGCAGGCAAGCATTGATGGGGTACAGGCGGTTTCCGTTGCAAATGAAATGCCCCTGCCAATCCGTGCACAGCAGGTTGGCAGCGCCTCGGCCCCCATTCCACACGTTAGGCAGATCAGGGCCAGTGGCGAGATCGTGCCACGCCGCGCCATACCACCCGCGCCTTTGCCTGATGCCGAAACACATGGCCGCCGCGCGAAAAATTCGGCAGGAAAGGATGCTATCGAAGCCCCTGTTGTAGCGCCAATGCCGGCCAGCGACAGCGACGCTGCTATCCAAACCGCCCAACCCGATCCTTCCCAAACTGCCACCTTTGCCACAGGCTTTGGCGGGCTTTTCTTCCTGCTCAACGTCTTGCTTTGGATGG
>JBEBKE010000018.1:0-26813 GCA_040079555.1 Sphingorhabdus sp.
GCCCAGCCCATCCCGCCCATCGCGACCAGCGCGCCGAGAAAATAAGCAACACCGGCACCGCCTGCCAAATATCCAGCCAAAGCCACAATCGCGCCAACAACAACCGCCACAACACCGATTTTCCACATCTTTCGCCGCGTTTCCGCGCGCGCGGCCTGTTGCCCTGTCAGCCAGTCACCCAGCCCCCCGGCCATCAGCGTATCGACATCGGGCAAGTCGATCATATCTGGCTATCTCTCCACAAGCTGTTATTCTACGCTCCATATTCACTTCGGCAGGGGACGAGTAAAGTGGTGATGTTAGCAGTTTTGATTTTCATCGCGGTGTCCGCGCTGGTGATTATCGTGATCTACAACCGCTTGGTCGGACTGCGGCAAAACTGCCGTCAAGGCTGGGCCGATATCGACGCGCAGCTGCGCCAGCGTCACGATCTGATCCCCAATCTGGTCAACACCGTTCAGGGCTATGCCGCGCATGAGAAATCCACGCTGGATTCGGTGATTGCAGCGCGCAATGCGGCGCTTGCCGCACGCGACCCGGCATCAATGGCTGCGGCAGAGGGCGGGCTGTCTGGCGCGCTAAAGGGATTGTTCGCGCTTGCCGAAAGCTATCCTGATCTGAAAGCCAATCAGAATTTCCAAACGCTGCAACACGAACTGGCCGATGTGGAGGATAAGCTGGCGGCATCGCGCCGCGCGTTTAATGCGGCGGCTGCGGACTATAACGGCGCGCGAGAGTCGTTTCCCGCTGTGCTGTTTTCCAATACGCTCGGCTTTAACCAGCAAGGCTTTTGGGAATTGGGAGCGGAAGAACGCCCCGCAATTTCAGTGGCGCCAGAGGTTAAGTTTTAGGGGCTCTAACGACACACGTCGTCATCCTGAACTTGTTTCAGGACAACGCACCAACGACGCGTGTTATCCTGAAACAAGTTCAGGATGACGAATGCTAAAATGGCCTAAACCCCGGCTTTTAACAACCAATCGTGGAAAATCCGCACCGCGCGTTGCTTTAGCGCACGCGGGCGGCAGACGAACCAATAGCTGTAAGGGCTTTCGACCTCAGTATCGAACAGCCGCGTCAGCCGGTCGTCCTTGGCATCGCTAAAATGGCTGCCGTGCATGATCGCAACACCAAGACCGTTTGCCGCAGCCTCCAACATCAAGGGGCCGCTATCTATATGATCAATCGCCGCTGGTTTCAGTTTTGGCTGACCAATCGCGGCGCGCCATGCGTCAAAGATCAGCGGCATGTCGCTGTGCACCAATATCGTTTGATTTTTAAGGTCAGCGGGGGTTTTGATACCCTGCTCTTTCATCATCGCCTCTGACGCGATGGCATAGACCGTGTTACGGTCCAGACGGACGCTATAAAGCTTTGGATCGACATAATCGGCGATAATGATCGCGGCATCGACAACATCACCCAACAGGTTTTCGGCATGGCCCGATGTATCGACGTCAATGTGCAGTTTCGGGAACAGCTTTCGCAATTCAGGCAGTCGCGGGATCAGCCGTTGAGTCCCGAACAGCGGCAACACACCCAGACGCAACCGATATTCGCCGCCCTCGCCGGCAAGCTCATCAACGATCTCGCTGAGTGATTCCAAAACGGGATCGACCGCATCCATCAGCATTTGGCCGTCAGAATTCAGAAACATCGCTTGGGATTTCCGCTCAAATAACGGCTTGCCCATAAAATCCTCTAACGCTTTGATTCGCCGGCTTAGCGCCGGGGGCGAAAGCGACAATTCACTGGCGGCAGCTTTGGCCGATCCGAGTTTTGCAGTGCGGACGAACGCTTCTAATGAACGCAAAGGCGGTAATCGGCGCATCGGTATAATATCCTCTTTTGATGCAATGCAGCATCGTGTGTGTGTCCGTGCCCACTGGGTGCGAATTCTTGGATTCGCTTGGATTTTGAATAAATCCCAATTCAGGTTTTTGCAACCTCAATTGTTTTCTTCGCAATTGCACAATTTTTTGGATGGGGCCATTCAGAGCGTGCCTTTACAGGCATCCTCTCCTAAAACTTTCAAAGGGTCGGCGTTCGCGTCGGCCCCTTTTTTTGCCCTAGTGGTTGCCGCTGCGCAACTAGCGCCCTATCTCTGCCGTCAACGACATAGCCGATAGGGAAAGACCATAATGGCGAAAACAAAAGCCCAACGGCTGCAAGTTGCCAATGCAAAGGCAGAGGATTCAGGCCGCGGTTTCGCGCGCCTTTCGCGGTCAACATTGGCAGAGCTTGGATTGCAACAAGGCGATGTCATCGAAATTATCGGCAAACGCTCCACTGTGGCCCGCGCTGTTGATCCCTATCCAGAGGATGAAGGCTTAGCCGTCATCCGGCTAGACGGCTTGCAACGCGCCAATGCAGGCGTCGGCGCTGGCGATCAGGTTGAGCTACGCAAAGTCGATTCGCAGCCTGCGAAGAAAGTTGTTTTCGCACCTGCACAAAAGGAAATCCGCCTTGAAGGGCCCGGCGATGCGTTAAAGCGTAACTTTATCGGCCGTGCCTTAGTCACTGGCGACGTTGTCGCAACCCACGGCCAGCAACGCGTTGCGCCTGATAACCTGCCCCCGCAATTGCGTCAGATGCTGGCTGCTCCCGCCTTTTCGCTAACTGAAATTCGGCTGACGGTCGTCTCGACAACGCCCAAGGGCTTTGTCCATATCGATCAGGATACCGAGGTTGAACTGCGCGCCGAATTTGCCGAGGCAGGCGATGTCCGCCGCGCCGATGTGACGTATGATGATGTCGGCGGGATGGGCGACACCATCCGCCAATTGCGCGAGATGGTTGAACTGCCGCTGCGTTACCCCGAATTGTTCACACGGCTTGGCGTTGATCCGCCGCGCGGCGTTTTGCTGCATGGGCCGCCAGGGACAGGCAAAACCCGTCTTGCCCGCGCAGTAGCGAACGAAAGCGAAGCGGCGTTCTTTGTCATCAACGGACCGGAAATCATGGGTTCTGCCTATGGCGAATCCGAAAAGAAGCTGCGCGAAATTTTTGAAAAGGCGACCAAAGCAGCACCCTCCATCCTGTTCATAGACGAGATTGATTCCATCGCCCCTGCCCGTGACAAGGTGCATGGCGAGGCGGAAAAACGGCTGGTTGCGCAATTGCTGACCTTGATGGACGGGCTAGAGGCGCGGACTAATCTGGTTGTGATTGCCGCAACGAACCGCCCAGATGCGATTGACGAAGCGCTGCGCCGACCGGGCCGTTTTGATCGCGAGATCATCATCGGCGTTCCCGATGAAAGCGGACGGCGCGAGATCCTTGCCATCCACACGCGCGGTATGCCGCTGGATAGCAAAGTGTCGTTGCGCGAACTGGCGCGGACTACGCATGGCTTTGTCGGTGCTGATCTGAATGCTCTGACCCGCGAGGCTGCCATCGAGGCTGTCCGCAGGATCATGCCAAAGATCGACCTATCAAGCGGCACGATCCCGGCCAATCTGCTTGAAACGCTGAAAGTCACCCGCGACGATTTTCTGGAGGCGCTGAAACGCGTCAATCCTTCGGCCATGCGCGAAGTGATGGTGCAGGTTCCCGATGTCCGCTGGGAAGACGTTGGCGGCCTAGACGAAGCGCAAGCCAAGCTGAAAGAAGGCATCGAGCTGCCGATGAAAAACCCCGACGCCTTCCGACGTCTGGGCATCCGGCCAGCCAAAGGCTTTCTGCTTTACGGCCCGCCCGGAACGGGCAAGACGTTGCTGGCAAAAGCGGTGGCGCGCGAAAGCGAAGCCAATTTTATCTCGATCAAATCATCGGATTTGCTGTCGAAATGGTATGGCGAAAGCGAACAGCAAATCGCCCGGCTGTTTGCGCGCGCGCGACAAGTTGCGCCGACGATCATCTTTATCGACGAAATCGACAGTCTCGCTCCGGCGCGTGGTCGTGGCGGCGGTGAACCGCAAGCGACCGAGCGCGTGGTAAACACGTTGCTCGCCGAAATGGACGGACTTGAGGAAATGCAGTCAGTCATCGTTATCGGCGCAACCAATCGCCCGACGTTGATGGACCCCGCATTGCTCCGCCCCGGCCGGTTTGATGAACTGGTCTATGTAACGGTACCTGACGAAAAAGGCAGGCGGCGGATACTCGGCATTCACACGTCGAAAATGCCCTTGGCCAAGGATGTCGATCTAGACGATTTCGCCGAACGTACTGATCGCTATTCCGGTGCCGATCTAGAGGACCTTGTCCGCCGCGCCGGTTTGTTTGCGCTGCGCGATGATGGCGCTGACGCAAAGGAAGTCGCCAAAAGCCATTTCGAGAAAGCCTTAGAGGCCAGCCGCGCGACGGTGACGTCAGAGATGGAAACCGAATATCAGGCGATGGAGAAAAAGCTGAAACAGGCAGCGTTAGTTCCAGCAGGGATGGGCTTTATCTCGCCCGGCATGGTCAAAGCAACGCGTGATTCTAAGCATTGAGATTAGGGAAGGCTAAGCTAGGCTCTGCTTCACCGTCTCACCCATGCCGATGGCTTTCACCAGCACCATCCCCTCGATGGTGACCAATAGCTTAGCGGCATCGCGGGCGCGCGCGGTTGGATCAGCGCTGGCCAATTGCGATTCTCCCCAGGCGAGAAAGCCGGTGCCGATTTGCGCCGCGATGGGTGCATAAAGCGGATCACCCCGCCCTGCCCGGCTCGCGAGTTCCAACCACACGCACATATAAGGCCAGAACTGGTCATCAAGCACCACGGACGAAAGGTGCGCGGTCAGTTCGCCGAGTGGTAACGGTTGGGCCGAGGTTCGTGCGCCAAGCAAGATTACCATCCGCTCAGAGATATGCTGCAATGTCGCAGCGATAATCTCGGTCTTGTCGGTGAAATAATACAGCAGCATCCGATCACTGGTCCCGGCTGCCTTGGCCAGCGGTCGCAGGCTGGCGGCGACCAACCCATGCGCCAGCACATGGTCCGCCAAGCGCTCAACGATCTCGGCACGCCGTGCCTGGGTTTTTGATATTGCCATTGAAAACTGGCCCTATGTCATTTTTTCTATTGTAGCGAACGCTACGTTAATGTAGCATATGCTACATAGTGATTCGATGAAAGAATGGAATATGAGCAAAGTTTGGCAAAATTGGCTTGGCGCTTGGGCAATCTTGGTAACAGTTTTCGGTCTCGTCCTGGCCGCTGGTGCTTTCGCGGCAACCGACGGATTAACCGCCGCTCTGTTCGCGCTGTTTGGCAAGCCGTTGCCTGCCGATATCGATTCCCATCACCGCTTTGCCATCGGCCTGATGGGCGCTGTGACGATGGGCTGGGGACTGACGTTCTGGGCCGCGTTTAAGGCTCTATTCGTACTCGACACTGCCACTGCCGCTCCGATCTGGCGCTTCATCGTATTCGCCAGCCTCGCTTGGTACGTGGTCGATTCCGCAATTTCAGTCGCCACGGGCTTTTGGATGAATGCGGTATCTAACACCTTGCTCACCGTAATGCTGATGATCCCCATCCTCAAAAGCGGCGCGTTAAAGCGATGAGCGCAAGCTGGAAATGCAGCAGGGCTAATCCCGTCTACCTATCCAGCTAAAAACATGTATTATCGTCTAATGAAAAAAACGCTCGCATTTTTCGCATTGCTACTGCTTTCCGCCTGTGCCGCATCTCCGGGCCCGGTCGGTAACACTGCCGTCCCGCAGCCAGCAAAATCTGTCGAACTGGACCGCTATCTGGGCCGGTGGTTTGAAATGGCACGCTATGAGGCGCCGTTTCAAAAAGGGTGCGAAGCCGTCACTGCCGATTACTCGCTGCGCGGCAATGGCACTATAAAGGTCATAAACAGCTGCCGACAAGGCGCCGTCGATGGGAAAGCGAAGGTTGCGACCGGCAAAGCGAAAGTCGTCGACACAGCGACCGGCGCTAAGCTGAAAGTATCGTTCTTCGGCCCGTTTTACGGTGACTATTGGGTATTGGACCGCGCCGACGATTATAGCTGGTCCATTGTCGGCGAGCCCAGCGGGCGGTATTTGTGGGTTTTGACCCGAACAGCGAAACCCGAACCGGCAACGCGTGCCGCACTGGAAGCTAGGGTAAAAGCGTTAGGCTATGATTGGTCTTTGGTGCGCCAAACAAAGCACTGAAGCCCAATCAAAAATCGACGAGCTCATAATGTTTCGGCGGGGTAATCCCCTCCATGCGTTCCGACAGTAATGGCCGAAAGCTGGGGCGGCTTTTGAATTTGGAATACCAACCCTTGGTTTGCTCGTGTCCTGTCCAGTCGATTCCGCCAAGGTAATCGGCGACTGATACCTGCGCTGCGGCTGCCATATCTGCCATGCTCATCGTGCCGCCCGCCATCCATGCGCGGTGATCGATCAGATAATCGATATAATCCAGATGCCCGTTGGCCAGACGCATTGCCTCGCGCAGCACTGAACTATCGGGGGGTTGGCGGTGGACGAGCCGCTTGCGCATCCGTTCATGCAGCAAAGGCGCGGTGACATCGCCATAGAACTGCTGGTCAAACCATGCGACCAGACGGCGGATTTCGGCGCGATAGGCCGATGACCCGCTGATCAAAGGCACCTTGTCGCTGACTTCCTCGATATACTCGCTGATCGCGACCGAATCGGAAATGTTCACGCCGCGTGCTTCATCCTGCATCACTGGTGTGCGCGCTGCTGGATTTATGTGCAAAAATTCGTCGCGGTGTTCCCATGGATTTTCGCGTTTAAGACTATAGGCAATACCTTTTTCGCCCAGTTGCAAGCGCACCTTGCGCGAAAACGGACATAATGGGAATTGAAGGAGTTGCCACATGCTCGTGCTGTTACGGAAGAACCGCAGTAAAGGGAAGACACTGTCGTCGACTTATCGTCGTAGCGACGGGACTTGATCGCCAAGGCTGCGCGTCCGTCTCCCTGTGGAGTTTATCAGCTGGCTGACGCTACCGGATTGCGGCTCGCGTACAGGCCAAACGCCGCGATGATGGCATAACAGGCCACAGGAACGATTAACGCAGCCGCAAGCCCGCCTGCATCAGCCACCAGCCCAAAGAGCGGAGGAACAAATGCGCCCCCAACAATCGCTGTACACAAAATCCCCGATGCCTGAGGTGCCTCTTTATCGAGCCCCTCCGTTGCCAGGCTAAAGATCGTCGGAAACATGATGGAGTTAAAAAGGCCGACAATAATCAGTGTCCAACCAGCCAAAGCACCGGACGAAATACCTGAGACAAAATTCAGGCCTATCGCTATCCCTGCAAAGGTCAGCAGCAGCAATCCAGGCTGAAACACGCGAAGCAGAACGGTACCGACAAGCCGCCCGACAAGTGCCCCGCCCCAATAAAGTGCCAGCAATTTTCCTGCCTCTGGCGCCGCAAGTCCCATCGTCCGATCATCGCCCAGATAGGCGATAAGATTGCTGCCAATAGCAACCTCGGCACCTACATAGCAAAATATGCAAAGCGCACCGAATGCAAGCCTAGGGCGGCTCATCAACAACGTCCAGGCGCCCTCGGTTTTTACATCTTCAGCAGCTTGACCATCCAATGCACTTCGGTAGAACCAGAAAACCATGGCAATCACCACCATCGCGACAGCCAAACCAATATAAGCTTGACCGATAACGGTCGATTCAGCAACGCGGAATGCGGCCAACGCATCCGGCGACAGCGTGGTGGGATCGACGGTAGAGCTCTCACCCAAAAGCAGTTCCGAACCGCCATAAATCATCAGAAACACGCCGATGGAATTGAACAATTGCGCAAAGGTCAATCGGCTGTGCGCAGTATCAGGTTTACCAAGGCTAAGCGTCACCGGATTCATGGCCACTTGAAGCAACGTTATGCCGCCGCCAAGCACGAACAGAGCGACCAGAAACCAGATATATTGCCCAGAATAAGCCGCCGGTAAAAACAACAGAGACGCCAATGCAATGATGATGAAGCCCGCAACAAAACCGCGGACATAACCGATCTTGCTCAGCAACCTGCCTGCAGGGATAGAGAAAATTGCATAGCTCGTGAAAAAGGCGAACTGGACCAGATTGGCTTGAAAATGACTCAGTTGGAAAAGCGATTTAAACTTGGGTATCAACACATCGTTGATATTGGTGACGCCGCCCAAAATGAAGAACACAGCAAAAACGAGCACGAGCACGATCTTTGTTTTGTCATTCGATTGCCCGCTGGACTGGGCTGTCTGATTACCGGAAATTGGCAACGCCATGATTTCTCTCCCCTCGTATCGTTTCTCCATCTGTCTGTTTGGCGCATCGGCACAAAGATTCAAGTACATAAATGGCGGGCATACGTATGTTTAGCAAAATTCGCTGCCGAAAGCGCAGGAACGAAGGCAAAAATTGTGAACGTTATCTTTTTGCGGTGAAATCCTTGGCATCACATCCGGCTATTGAAGGCTTCCAAATTCGAAATCAGCGTGCTGGCGGTCAAATACGGTAGGATAGACCTTCACTGCGGTGCGTTCGTCCGCGGCGCGCTTCGATTTCGACGGAGGTTTCTAACCCTCAATATCTTCGCCAAAAAAAGCCCTCGCATAGCTGGGGCTGTGCGTGGCGGAGACGGTGGGATTCGAACCCACGATAGAGTCACCCCTATACACACTTTCCAGGCGTGCGCCTTCGACCACTCGGCCACGTCTCCGCATCCCTTTCGGGAAGGCAAGCCCCTAGCCGCTGATTATGGCTTTCGCAAGCGTTGCTGCTTTGGCATGATGTGTCCATGAGAAAAACATTCCTGTTCGCCTGTGCCGCCACCCTCGCGGCGCTTCCGCTTTATGCTCAAGAGGCAAAGCCGGAATATCCCGCGCCGTCCGAAATTGTTGCCAAGGCAGGGCCGCAAGAATGGGTCGCGATTGCGCCATCGGACCTGATGGTCATGGATCTGGCTCCCGACGCCAAAGGCATAGCGCGCCGCGTCGTCATCCAGTTGATGCCCGCGCCGTTTTCGCAAGGCTGGGTCGACAATATCCGCAAGCTGGCGACGGCGAAGTTTTGGGACGGCACCAGCATCAACCGCGTGCAGGACAATTATGTCGTGCAATGGGGCGATGCGACTGAGAAGAAGGTGCTGCCGGAGGATTTGGCGGTGGTGCCGGAGGGTGAGTATTTTACCAAAGTAGCCTATAAAAATTGGCGCCCACTTGCTGTTACGATCGCTATAGGAACGGGCCTACGTCTGCGTGGACCGAAAGCCCCGCCACCCCCGCCTCCACGCGATCAACTTCAGGACCACTACGCGCCGAGGGTAGGTATTTACGGTGGTTGGCCAATAGCAAATAAGAAGGACGGGTTCTGGCCAACTCACTGCTACGGCATGGTCGGCGTGGGCCGCAACTTGTCGCCTGACACCGGAACCGGTGCTGAACTCTATACCGTTATCGGCCATGCGCCGCGCCATCTGGACCGCAACATCGCTTTGGTTGGGCGGGTGATCGAGGGGATCGAGCATCTCTCCAGCCTGCCGCGCGGTACCGGCGGCCTTGGCTTTTATGAAAGCGAGGCTGAGCGCACGCCGATAGTGTCGGTACGGATTGGCGCGGAGGCCGCCGACCTGCCCGCGTTTGAATATCTGTCCACCGAAAGCGAGAGCTTTGCCGCCTATGCCGATGCCCGCGCGAACCGGCGTGACCCGTTTTTTAATGTGCCAGCGGGCGGTGCGGATATTTGTAATATTCCGGTGCCTGTTCGGCGGAGAGCGGTTCCCTAATCCCTCTCCAGTGGGAGAGGATACGAAGCCTTAGCCGTTAGGCTTAGGCGCAGTTGGTGAGGGGTTGTGGGTTATCGATAGGGCGCAACCCCTCACCCAGCTTCGACTAGCAAGCAAGCTTGCAAGTCTTCACAACCCTCTCCCAATGGAGAGGGGAGAAATGGATAATCAATGACCGAAACCCACACCCTGACCACACCCCTGTGGATATGGACCACCGACAAAGCCCCCGCTAGTTGGCATTTCCTGACGCTCGACGGCGAAGTGGCAGAGGCGATCCATGCGCTCGCGTTGATGCGGCGGTTGGAGGGTCGCCGCAAACGGGGTTGGGGGTCGATGAAGGTGCGCGCAACGGTCGGCGATACCTGTTGGGAAACGTCGATCTTTCCGGCGAAGGAAATGGGCGGTTGGTTGTTGCCGGTGAAAGGCGCCGTGCGCAAGGCCGAGGGGTTGGTTGCGGGGGATATGGTTGAGGTTGTCGTTGAGGTGGGGTTTGACTGTTAACTGACCTGCAATCAAAACCGTTAGCCTTGAGCCTGTCGAAGGCCGTTTTCAGTTGTAGCGCAAAGCTGCAAGACGTGCTTCGACAGGCTCAGCACTAACGGTTTTATTTGAGGGCAGTCGGTAACAATCGCCAAACAGCCCCATCACCCACATTGCGCCCGGTGCAGCAATTTCTGATCTGCCAGCACAAGCGCCATCATCGCCTCCACGACCGGAGTACCGCGAATGCCGACGCACGGATCATGGCGGCCTTTGGTAATGATCTCTGTAGCCTCGCCATCACGCGTAATCGTTTCAACCGGCGTCAGAATCGATGACGTCGGCTTAAACGCCACGCGGCACACAACCGGCTGTCCGGTCGAAATGCCGCCCGCAATGCCGCCCGCATTATTCGCCAAAAATTCAGGCGCATTGGAACCCGGGCGCATCGGATCGGCATTATCCTCACCGCGCAAACGGGCCGCTTCAAAACCAGCGCCGATCTCCACAGCCTTCACCGCGTTGATCCCCATCATCGCCGACGCCAATTCGCTGTCGAGTTTCGCATATAACGGCGCGCCCCAACCCGCCGGAACGCCGGTCGCGACACATTCAACCACAGCGCCCAGCGAAGACCCCGCCAGCCGCGCCTCATCGACCAATTTCTCCCAGCGCCCAGCCGCAGCTTCATCGGGACACCAGAACGGATTTTTGCCAATCTGTGATTTTTCAAAGTTTGCCGGATCAATTCGGTCGCCACCGATTTCGACGACATAGGCCAGAATTTCGACCTCTGGAATTACCGAACGCGCGACCGCCCCCGCCGCAACCCGCGCCGCTGTTTCGCGCGCACTGGATCGGCCACCGCCACGATAATCGCGAAAGCCATATTTGGCATCATAGCTATAATCGGCATGGCCGGGGCGATAGGCTTTGGCGACCTCCGAATAATCCTTTGACCGTTGATCGACATTTTCGATCATTAACGAAATCGGCGTTCCGGTGCTGCGACCTTCGAATACGCCGGACAAGATACGCACCTGATCGGGTTCCTGCCGCTGCGTCGTATATTTGCTGGTGCCGGGGCGGCGTTTATCGAGGAACGGCTGAATGTCGTCTTCCGACAACGCAATTCCGGGAGGGCAGCCGTCAACGACAGCGCCAAGCGCCGGACCATGACTCTCGCCCCAGCTGGTAAAGCGGAATACGCGACCAAATGTGTTAAAGCTCATGACCGCGCAGTCCTGTCCATAAATTCAAACCGATTACCAAAGGGATCATGCGTGAAAAAACGCTTTCGTCCGTCAATGTCACTGTCGTCGTGCGTCTTATACCCCGCCCTTTCAAGACGCGCGCGCAATTCGTCAAGTTCAACTGTGTTGAGCGCAACATGGGCTTTCTTGGCTGCCTTGAAATCTGCCTCAACGCCGAGATGGATCTGTCGATTCGATACGGCAAACCAACATCCTCCGCGCAGTGCCATGTCGGTTGGTTTGGGCAGCTCAATGAGCTCGAGCAATCCGACAAAAAAGCTTCGCCCCTCATCCTCTCCGCCGATAGGAATGGCTATTTGGACATGATCGATTTCAAAATTGAATTTCATTCTGACCGGTTCATATGCCGACGCACCAGCAAAAGGTATCGTTCTTCACTATGGCCGCCAAGGGCATCAAGCCAGCCCGATATCCGGCGCGTCTTCCTGTTTCATGCCGATGGTGTGATAGCCGGCATCGACATGGTGCGTTTCACCAGTGACACCCTTTGACAGGTCAGACAACAAATAGAGCGCCGATGCGCCCACATCGTCAATGGTAACATTGCGGCGAAGAGGGCTATTATATTCGTTCCATTTCAATATTAGGCGGAAATCGCCTATGCCGCTGGCGGCCAAGGTCTTAATGGGGCCAGCTGAAATCGCGTTAACGCGGATACCGTTTGGCCCTACATCATTGGCGAGATATTTTACGCTTGTCTCCAGTGCCGCTTTAGCAACGCCCATGACGTTGTAATGCGGCATGACCTTTTCCGCGCCATAATAGCTCAGCGTTAGCAATGCTCCGCCGCCGGTTCCGGTCTCGGGGTCAAAAGGCGTCATCATCGCTGCGGCATGTTTGGCCACGGCGGTAAAGCTGAACACGCTGATGTTCATCGTCATCAAAAAATCTTCGAGGCCGACGTCGAAATACTTGCCGCGCAGCGCCTCTTTGTTTGTGTAGCCAATGGCGTGGACGACGAAGTCGATTGTTGGCCAGCGTGCGGCAAGCGTTTCAAACGCAACGTCCAAATTGGCCATATCGGCGACATCGCAATCGATCAGGAAATCACAGCCCAATTGCTCGGCCAACGGTTTGACGCGCTTTGCCATCACTTCGCCCTGATAGCTGATCGCGAGCTCTGCGCCCTCAGATTGCAGTTTCTTGGCGATGCCCCAGGCCAGCGACTTATCGTTCGCCAGCCCCATGATAAGCCCGCGCTTCCCTGCCATCAAACCGGTCATTTTGCCTCGCTTTTACGTAACGCTATTGGTTGAATTGTCCTTTAGGCCATTTTCGGTAGCATTGGCTAGGGCCGCATTCAATTGCGCACCGGTCACCATGCCAAGGCCAATCAGGTAAAAGAAGATCAGTGCGACCATGACGCCCGCCAGACTGCCATAAGTCAGATCATAATTGGCCATAGAGTAAACGAACCACGGCAGAATTGTTGTGCAGCCAAGCCACCATAGGCTGACCAACACTGCACCCGGCCATTTGGGGTATATCCGCGGACGGTATTCGCGCGGGGTTAGTCCGCGATAGACCACATAAATTGCGGCAAACAACATGGCGAAGGGAACCCAGCGGCCCCATGCGAAATACTCGGCGGCATTTTCGGCGGCGGGAATATAGCGATAGACCAAATCCTCAATTGCGATCACCATCACTTGCGCACTAAACGCGGCCATTGCCAGTACCACAGCAAAAACGATGACAAGCAGCGACCCCAGCCGGTAATGCCAAAAATAGCGTGATGGAATGGTGCCATAGGCGCGGTGCAGGACGTCGCGGATTGTCTCGATCAGGCTCGTGGTTGTCCATAATCCAACCAAGGCGCTCATCCACAACAGTGGCCCCGACCGCGCCGTCATCGCCGCCTCCACCGGTTCGCGCAGCGCATTGGCGACGCCGGCTGGGACGGTTGCGAAAAAGGCTTCGATTAGGCGCAGCCCGCTTTCGGTCTGCCCCAGCCCGCCCGCAATCGCCGCCGCCACGATGCAGAATGCAAACAAAGCAACCAGCGATAAATAGGCAAAATTACCCGCGTGGACAAAACCGTCAGAATATACGCCGACAGCAACGCGGCGGATGACTTCGCGGGTTTGGCTAAACGGATTGAGATCATGAAACCACTCCGCCTCGCTTTCGGCGTGCAGCCCCGCCTCATGCGCGCGCGCCTCTGGCGATAAGGGGGAGTGTTCAGACACCCAATTCGGCGCGGAGATTTGGTTCATCGGGAAGGTCCGCAGCCAGTTTCGCCAGCACCGCTGGATCACGGGGCAATGCAATCTGCAGCGTCACAAGCTGGTCGCCGCGCACGCCTGTTTTGGCCGTAAAGCCGCGTCCTTTGATACGCAACGTTGCCCCCGATTGCGCGGCTTGCGGTACAGTCAGCATCACCGCGCCGTCCAATGTCGGCACTTTCACTTTGCCGCCGGTGACCGCTTCCTTTAGCGATATCGGCAGATCGAGTCGGATATGGTCGCCATCGCGGTCATAATACGGATGCTTGCCGATTTTCAGCGTGACCATCGCGTCGCCATTGCCGCCGGGGCCAGCCTGGCCTTTGCCGGGAATGCGGATTTGCTGCCCAGTGACGACACCGTTCGGCAATTTGAATTCTACGGTCTTGCCATCGCGTAAGGTGATCCGCTGCGGCTCCAGTCTTGCTGCATCGGTGAACGACACCAGATGTTCATAGGCGATGTTGGCCCCTTTGGGCGGTGGCCCAGGACGCTGTTGCGGGCCGCCGGGGCGAGCGCCAGCGCCGCCACCGAACAATCCGTCAAAAATATCGCCCAAATCAATCCCGCCGCTTGCATCAAAGCCCGAACCCGGTTGCGTGCGCCCGCCGCCACCGAATGGATTGCCGCCACCATAGCCGCCACCGAAGGGCGAGCGCGGCTGGCCATTTTCGTCGATTTCGCCGCGATCATATTGGGCGCGCTTTTGCGCGTCGGACAACAGGTCATAGGCGCGGGTTACGTCGCTAAACCGTTCGGACGCTTTGGGATTATCCTTATTTTTGTCGGGATGCAGCTCCTTGGCAAGCGTGCGATAGGCGGACTTGATCGCCTTTGCATCTGCGCCTTTTGAAACGCCCAATATGGAATATGGATCGGCCATTGTTACCCTGTTCAAGACTTATCTGTATTAGATTGGCATTACAGTAGCCTAAGTCAACCGCAACCCCGTCAACTTGGTACTGTGGCATTTTCTGGGGACGTTTTGCACGTAAAGCGCAGCAGCAGGTAAAGCGTCAGCCCAAACGGCCCCGCCATCAGCACGAAAAACAGGATCGGAACCTGCGCCCAGCGCGCATAACCATGGCGATCCGCGTTACGCGCAACCCAAAGCCCCACGAACAAATCGAACGCCAGATAATGAATCCAACCGACTGTTGCGCCGCCCTTGCTGTCAAACAACGCCATAACGCCGGACAATTGCGTGAAATCAACTGAGCCGCCCTTTGGCCCAACCGCATCGATTGCGCCTGTCATAATCATCGGCAGCAAAATCGCGTACGCAACGGCCAACGGGAAAATGCCACCAAAAAGCACAAGCTGAGCTAGCTTTTCGGTGCGCGGGCCGAATGCAAGCAACAACCAGAATAACAACGGCCAAGTGTTGGCGATGCTAAAAATCGTTTCCCAATGCATAAATCGCGCCCTTCCCTCTTTTCCCTTTGCCAGCGTTAGCCTATCGCGAGAAAATGGAAAGCAAAGACCCTTATGCTCTGTTCGACGCTTGGTTTGCAGAAGCGCGCGAAAGCGAAATCAACGACAGCAATGCGATGGCGCTCGCCACTGCTGACGCCAGCGGCAAGCCAGCGGTGCGGATGGTCTTGCTGAAAGGTCATGGCCCCGATGCCGACGGCACCGGCGGTTTCATTTTCTACACCAATCTGGAAAGCCGCAAAGGCGGCGAGCTTGCGGTTAATCCAAACGTCGCGCTGCTATTCCATTGGAAGTCGCTGCGCCGCCAAATCCGCATCGAGGGACCAGTACGCCGTGTGACCGACGCCACGGCCGATGCCTATTTCGCCACCCGCGCCCGCGATTCCCAATTGGGTGCTTGGGCGTCGGATCAGTCGCGGCCTCTAGATAGCCGAGCAACTTTCGACGCGCGATTTGAAGCAGCGAAAGCCCAATTTGACGGCCAAAACGTTCCGCGTCCACCGCATTGGACTGGCCACATCGTCACGCCGCAGCGCATTGAGTTTTGGCAGGATCGTGAATTCCGTCTGCACGAACGCTGGCTGTTTGAACGCGCTGGCGATGGCTGGACGACAGGGATGCTATTTCCATGAGCTTGGCCCACAACCATCATCACCACAACCATGGGAACCTGACAGCGCGCGCTGCAATGGCCAGTGTTGCCATGGCCCTGTTCCTTGTCGGTATAAAAACCTATGCGGCGATCGAAACGGGATCGGTTGCCTTGTTGGGGTCGCTTGCCGATACCGGCTTTGATCTTCTTGCATCGTTGCTAACATTGTTCAGCGTCCGTTACGCCGCCATGCCGGCCGACGACGATCATCGTTTCGGCCATGGCAAAGCAGAGGCACTGTCCGCGCTGGTGCAGGTGATGCTGGTGATCTTGTCATCCTTGTTTATTGGCTGGCGCGCGTTTGAACGCTTAGGCAGCGGTGCACCGACACAGCATCCGGAAATGGGCATCGGTGTTTCGCTGATCGCGATTGCAACGACGCTCGGGCTGCTTGCCTACCAACATCATGTGATTAAAAAAACAGGGTCAATCGCAATCCATGGCGATCATTTGCATTATCAAGGCGACTTGCTGCTTAACATAGCCGTCATCATTGCCATTGGTCTCGACACCATATTGGGTGTGCGCGGCGCCGACCCGATGTTTGGGCTCGCCATTGCGCTTTGGTTGCTTTGGGGCGCATGGCGTGCGGCAAGGCTGGCGCTTGACCAGCTGCTCGACCGTGAATGGCCGTTGGAAAAACGCGAACGTTTCCTTGCTGTCGCGATGAACCATCCCGAATTAAAGGGGATACATGACATGCGCACTCGGTCGAGCGGCGTGCATGATTTCTGCCAATTTCACGCGTGGGTCGATCCCAATATGACTGTGCTAGAGGCGCATCGCGTGATGGACGAAGTTGAGGAACAATTGATGCAGGAATTCCCCGGAGTCGAAGTGCTCATCCATCCCGATCCAGAAGGGCATAAGGACGAATTGGGCTATATTCCGTCAGAAAGCATTGAACATCATGACCATTGACCTTCCCTATTACCATGTCGATGCCTTTGCCGACCGGCCCTTTACGGGCAACCAAGCTGCTGTAATACCGCTGGATAAATGGCTGGACGATGCCGTGCTGCAAGCGATCGGTGAGGAAAATAACTTTGCCGAGACCGCGTTCATCGTCCCCGATGCCAGCGGCGATGCGGACTATGAGCTGCGTTGGTTCACCCCGACCGCCGAGGTGCGGATGTGCGGACATGCGACATTGGCGAGTGGGCATATTGTGCTTGGCCAGCGGCCGGAATTGGACATCGTTCGTTTTCGCACCCGCCGTGCAGGCATTTTGACTGTCAAACGCACAGCGACCGGATATCAACTCGACCTGCCGATTATCGCAACCGACCCCATGGATTTCGCAGAAGCAGCAGCGGCTGTTGGAGGAAAACCGGTCCATATTCGCGGCAACGCGGATGAATATTATTTGCTGCGTTACGGCACTGCGGCAGAGGTTTTGGCACTTTCACCCGACTTCAAATTGCTCGCCACGCTTGGCAACGATCTATTTGTCGCGACTGCACCCGGCGTTGAAACCGATGTGATCAGCCGCGTCTTTGTGCCCGGCGCTGGAATTGACGAAGACCCCGTAACCGGTTCTGCGCATGCTGTTTTGGCGCCTTATTGGGCCGCCGAATTGGGGCGCAATCACTTTACCGCATTTCAGGCGTCGAAACGCGGCGGCCATGTGGGTTGTGCGCTATCGGGAGACCGAGTGCTGTTGACGGGTCAATGCGTGACCGTGGTCGAGGGTCGCTTTCATCTAACCTAGGCTGGCAGGGCCAAATCCGTGCGGCAGCAATTCTGACAGCCGGTAGGTGACGTATCCGTCCGCCTTTGCACAATGCACGGGCAAGTCGATAGCGACCAAATCGGCGACTTCTTTGATAATCTGCCGACACCGTCCGCACGGCGATATCGCGTCAGCGCCAAGCGATGCACCGCCGTCCGCCGCTTCAGGCCCACCCGCAACCGCTATCGCAACAATCTTTCGCAACTGCCCGTCGCTATTGGCTTTCGCAATTGCCACAGTCTCGGCACACAGCGTCATGCCATAGCTGGCGTTCTCAAAGTTAGCGCCGGTGACGATGCTGCCGTCGTCCAGCTCCAGCGCAGCCCCGACATGGAAATGCGAATACGGCGCATAGGCCTGCCGCGCTGCCGCGATTGCCGCTGCTACTAACGCTTCACTCATTGCTGTCTCCTCGCACGACGACCCAACGCACGCGCCCGTCAACGCCATCGATATTGCGCGCGGTATTGGCCGTCCACATCACCCAGGGCCGGGCGGCATAATCGGGCAATAGCCAGTTCCGTTCTAGCCACACATTGCGGTCAACCGCTGCGCTGATCCGGTATTGCTCCTCAAACTCGCGCGCGATCAACAATATCGCGGGCGTTCCAGTATGCGCCTCTATCTGAGACAAAAAGGTCGATACCTCTGACAGGATCAACGCTCTGTCCGGCTTACTGGTGCAGGTTTTTGAATAATCGAGCGCGACTGCCGCCGGCAAAGCATTGGGCGACCGCGGCACCGTTGTGATAAACAACGTGGCCTGATCGGTGGCCAGACGGCAGATGTCGAAAATATGCAACGCGCCATGCCGGATGCCGACGTCGCCAATCGCTTCAAGGTTGTCGGCGAAGGATTTGTCGCGTGTCTTATCGCCGATAGTCGCGGTCAGATACGCAAAATCAACGCCCGTCGCAGCCAATGTCGACCACACGGGTTCCCCATTAGATGCGTCCACAACTACGCCCTGCATCGGATAGTCATCCAGCGATGGCGTCCAACTGATGACCACGCGCCACAGCACAAAGCCGCCCAAAATCAAAGCAAGCGCAATCGCGCCCAGCCGATATCGATGTACTTTTCCCTCAGCCATAATGCCGACCCGATTGCCCCAAAATTCTATTGTTTGATATGCAGCACGCAGATCAATGTAAAAAGTCTTCGCGCCGTGGGAAAATCCACTTCGATCTTTCCTTCAAGCCGCTCCATCAGCAACTCCGCCCCTTGATTGTGGACCCCGCGCCGCGCCATATCGATGGTTTCAATTTCCGACGCACTCGCTTTGCGGATCGCCTGATAATAGCTATCACATATAGCGAAATATTCACGCACGGGACGCTGAAACCGCCCCAGTCCTAGGATCAACGTTTCATGCGGCGAATGGTCTTCGCGCGCGATTTCCCAGATCAGCCGGCCCTCAGTGACGCTGAGTTTTAGCCGATAGGGCCCCACATAACCGTCGCCCAAATCGCGCAGCGGTTTAAAAACATTGTCCTCGATCAGATCAAAAATCGCTACGCGGCGTTCTTGTTCGATATCGGCGTTGCGACGCAATATGGTCGCCTCGTCTAAATCAACAGAAATAATGCGCGGGTCGGACATTTTGCTCCTCTAGCCTATGACACGGCGGTAGCAAGACCCGCTTGGCAAATTGTCCACAGCCCTGTCCCCGAAACTATTTTTCGCAGCCCTTGTCAGCCGGTTTGTGGTAACGGATAGGAAGAACATGGTTGAACCCATCCGCCTTGCCACCCTGCCCGCCGAAACTGGCGCTAGCGAAGAACAGCGCCTGCCCCGCAATGTCGAGGCAGAGGCCGCATTCCTTGGCGCGTTGATGATCGACAACCGCATTGTCGAGGATGTATCGATCAAATTGCGGCCTGAACATTTTTTTGAACCCCTGCATGGCCGGATTTTCGAACAGATATTAAAGCTGATCGACCGCAACATGCTGGTTACCCCTGTGACGCTAAAGCCATTGTTCGAGGCGGACGAGGCAATGCGCGAACTGGGCGGCCCGGGCTATCTGGTAAAACTGACCGCCGATGGATCGGGGCTGATCGGCGCGCGCGATTTTGCCCAACAGATTTATGATCTGGCGCTGTTGCGTGAACTGGTAACGGTGGGCCGCACGCTGGTTACCAATGCACTGGACACCAGCGAATCGGTCGATCCAAAGACGCAAATCGAACATGCCGAAAGCGCTTTGTATAAAGTCGCAGAAGGTGAAGGCGAACAAGGCTCTATGAAGAGCTTTTTGATGGCGTCGACCGAGGCGATCAAGAATGTTGAAAAGGCGCTGAATTCAGGCGGGCATTTGTCGGGCGTGACCACCGGCCTTGATAGCATCAATTCCAAATGCGGCGGCTTGCACAATAGCGACCTTATCATCCTTGCCGGACGTCCGGGCATGGGCAAAACCTCACTCGCCACCAACATCGCCTTTAACGCGGCGCAGCGTTGGCTGCGTGATCGCGAAGATGGCATTGAGGAATCGAAAAGCGTTGGCGCAAAGACCGCCTTTTTCAGTCTGGAAATGTCGGCGGATCAGCTGGCGACGCGCATATTGGCCGAACAATCGGGGATCAGTTCCGAGGCGCTGCGCATGGGCAAAATCAGCCGCGACGATTTCCGCGAATTATCGCGCGCATCCCGCGAATTGCAGGAATTGCCACTGTTTATCGACGATACCCCTGCGCTGACCATCGCCGCGCTGCGCACCCGTGCACGGCGTCTGCAACGCAAGCATGGCATCGGCCTGATCGTGGTCGATTATCTGCAATTGCTGCAAGGATCAGGGCGCGGAAACGACAACCGCGTCAATGAAATTTCCGAAATCTCGCGCGGATTGAAAACGCTGGCCAAGGAATTGCAGGTACCGGTGATCGCACTTTCGCAGTTGTCGCGTGCCGTGGAACAACGCGAAGACAAGCGTCCGCAGCTGTCGGATTTGCGCGAATCAGGATCGATCGAGCAGGACGCCGATATGGTCTGGTTTGTGTTCCGTGAGGATTATTACGTCGCCGCGCGCGAGCCCAAACATGGAGCCGAGGGCGATGCGAAGGCGGGCGACGATTATGAAAAATGGCGACAGGAAATGGAGCGCGTCTTTGGCGTTGCCGAATTGATCGTCGCCAAACAACGCCACGGTTCGACCGGCAAAGTACGGATGAAGTTTGAGGCAAAAATCACCAAGTTCAGCGATCTGGCTGATGACAATTATGATCAGAGCTATGAATGAGGGTGGCATTTGCAGCCCTGTTGATGGTCGCGGCGCCTTTGGCCTTGGCCTTCACCACAATGGAGAATCCAATGCAGCATGCCGCCGGAGAGTTTGAGGTCAAGCTGAACCCCGTTTCATCGGCGGACGAGCCCGTGATGCGCATGTCGCTCGACAAACAGTTCCATGGCGATCTGGAGGCACATAGCATCGGCCAGATGATGGCGGGCGGGAATGAAGCCAATGGCGCACGCGTATATGTCGCGCTTGAAACCGTGACAGGCAGCCTGAAAGGGAAGAGCGGCAGCTTTGTCCTTGCCCATCGCGGAACAATGACCAAAGATGCGCAGACCTTGTCCGTGATTATCGTGCCGGAAACAGGTACCGGCGAATTGGCTGGAATCAAGGGCGAATTGGGTATCGACATCCGCGACGGAAAGCATTTCTACACGCTGGATTATACGCTGCCCGAGTGACGCGCTGCCAAGATGTAGTTGAGCGCTTTGTTGTCGCTTAGGTGCAATCCTTTTAGCGGCGAGAAGGCGATCCCTTCCATTGCCGTCACTTCCAGTCCTGCATCGACCAGCAACTTCGTCAACTCGTCGGGCGTCAGAAACTGGTCCCAATTATGAGTCCCGCGTGGAACTTGACCCAGCCGTTCTGCCGCCTCGACAAGAAACAGCCGCGACGCCGCTGTGCGGTTGGGGGTAGACATAATCAACAAACCATCGGATTTTAGGCGCGCTGCAAGCTCTGCGACAAAAGCCTCCGGATCGGTGACATGCTCGATCACTTCCATTGACGTCACCAGATCAAACTGCCCCAATTTCTGCGCCGAAAGCTCGCCAGCGCGATAATCAATCTTTAGCCCCGATTGCTCCGCATGTGTTGCCGCCGCTGCGATATTCTCTGGCGCTGCATCAACGCCCGTCACCTCGGCACCCATCCGCGACAAAGGCTCACACAACAGCCCTGCTCCGCAGCCGACATCCAGAGCAGTCTTCCCCGCCAATGGCTTAATCGACCGTTCGTCCCCGCCAAAATGCGCATCAATCATCCGACGAATAAAGCCCAACCGCACAGGATTAAGCTTATGCAGCATTGCGCTCGACCCCTTTGGATCCCACCAATCCGCCGCCAACGCGCCAAAATGCGCTGCTTCATTTGGGTCGATGGTAGATTTTCTGTTCGTAGCGATGCTTGCCTTTGTCATATCCTGTCCCTATCAGCGCGGCTGTTTGTAACAAAGCCATAATTGAGGGATCCCGTGGCCAAAATTGTCATGAAATTTGGCGGCACGTCGATGGCGGGGACCGAGCGTATCCGCCGCGTTGCGCAGCTGGTAAAGCGTCAGGCAGAACGCGGCGACCAAGTCGCCGTGGTCGTCTCCGCTATGGCAGGCGAAACCGACCGCTTGGTCAATTTTTGCCGCGAAGCCAATGCGCTCTATGATCCCGCCGAATATGATGTCGTCGTCGCGGCGGGGGAGCAGATCACCTCCGGCCTGCTGGCCATCGCGCTTCAGGCGCTTGGCTGTAACGCGCGTAGCTGGCTTGGCTGGCAGATTCCGATCCATACCGACACCGCACACGCAAAGGCGCGGATTGGCACCATCGATAGCGAAGCCTTGCTGGCCTCGATGGCGGGCGGAACCATCGCAGTCATCCCCGGCTTTCAGGGCCTGACCGACGACAACCGCATCACCACATTAGGACGCGGCGGATCAGATACCTCGGCGGTGGCGGTTGCCGCCGCGATCAAGGCAGACCGCTGCGATATCTACACCGATGTCGACGGCGTCTATACCACCGACCCGCGCATCGTGGCGCGCGCGCGCAAGTTGAAAGCCGTGACATACGAAGAAATGCTCGAACTGGCCTCGGTCGGATCGAAAGTGTTGCAAACCCGCTCTGTCGGTCTGGCAATGAAAGAAGGCGTGCGGGTGCAAGTGCTGTCATCGTTCATCGACGAAAACGCCCCTGACGCCGATAGCATACCCGGCACGATGATTGTGACCGATGAAGAATTGGAGAAAAGCGACGTGGAACGCCAACTGATCACCGGCATCGCCGCCGACAAGAATGAAGCCAAAATCACCCTGACCCGTGTGCCGGATCGCCCCGGCGCGGTCAGCAACATCTTTGCGCCATTGGCCGAAGCCAATATCAACGTCGATATGATCATCCAGAATGTGGGCCGCGACAAAGGCGAAACCGACGTGACCTTCACCTGCCCGCAAGCGGACCTAGCGCGCTGCACCGACATTTTGCAAAATGCGCGTGAGGCGATTGGCTATAACCGCCTGATTTCGGACACGAAGGTTTCCAAGATTTCAGTGGTCGGCGTGGGCATGAAGAGCCATGCGGGTGTTGCCTCAACGATGTTTACCTCGCTGGCCGACCGCAAGATCAACATTCAGGCGATCTCGACTTCGGAGATTAAAGTATCGGTGCTGATCGATGAGGATGAGACGGAGCTTGCAGTGCGGGTGTTGCATACGGCATATGGGCTAGATGCAGAGTAAAGCCCTATGAATCGTCCACCAATCGTTCTTCAATGCGAAGTTTGTGGATCAGACTACCAATTTGGCCCCCATCGTTACGATGGGCACAAGTGCAGTGGCTATGACATCTTTGTCTGCCATCCCTGCTATTCATCTAATTGGGATGGTTGGGGACCTATGCTTGAACCACGAATCTTGAAGATACTGAGCGACAAGAATCTGCCAGCGCCAAGGCGCAACGCAGCCGGCTGGCTTCCCAGAGAGTTTTAATGACAAAACTAACCCACCTCATGAAACGCGGCACCGAATTCCTTGGCTGCGAGGTTGCTATCATGTGCGGCGCAATGTCGTGGGTGTCGGAACGCAACCTGGTGTCCGCGATCTCTAACGCGGGCGGGTTCGGGGTGATAGCTTGCGGGGCGATGACGCCGGAGCTGCTCGATGCAGAGATCACCGCGACCAAGGCAATGACCGCAAAGCCCTTTGGTGTGAACCTGATTACCATGCACCCGCAGGTCATGGATTTGATTGCGGTGTGCGCCAAGCACAATGTCAGCCATGTCGTACTCGCCGGCGGATTGCCGCCCAAAGGTAGCATCGAGGCGATTAAGGCATTCGGCGCGAAGGTCATCTGCTTTGCCCCTGCGCTGACGCTGGCCAAGAAATTCGCCCGTTCTGGCGTGGACGCGTTGGTGATAGAGGGCAGCGAAGCGGGCGGACATATCGGGCCGGTGACAACGTCTGTGCTGGCGCAGGAAATCTTGCCCGAGCTGGGCGAGCAACTGCCGATCTTTGTCGCAGGCGGCATTGCGCGCGGCGGATTGATGGCGAGCTATTTGGAAATGGGCGCGTCGGGCGTGCAGCTTGGCACACGTTTTGTCTGCGCGCACGAAAGCATCGCGCATCCCAATTTCAAAGCCGCCTTTCTGCGCGCCAATGCCCGCGATGCGGTGGCGAGTGTGCAAATCGATCCGCGCCTGCCGGTCATCCCCGTCCGCGCCCTGAAAAACAAAGGCACCGAGGAGTTCACCAAGAAGCAGGTAGAGGTCGCTGCCATGTTAGATCGCGGCGAAATCGACATGGAAACCGCGCAGTTGGAGATCGAGAAATACTGGGCCGGAGCCTTGCGCCGCGCGGTGATCGACGGCGATGTCGAATATGGATCAGTGATGGCGGGGCAGTCGGTGGGCATGGTGCATGTCGAACGGCCCGTGGCTGATATTATCGCCAAGCTGGTGGCTGAGGCGCAGGAAGCGCTTTCCCGATAGGACAAAAATAGAATGTAAAAGAGGCAAGAGGGAATGAGGGGTTGGATGTTTAAGCCGCCGCCTCTTTACCTCTTGCCTCTTTTACAATTTCTCAAACCGTCTTGCCAACACAACACAGCGTCGGCATATCCGACGGATGGATGAAACCGAACCGCCAACCCCGCTCGACCCAGCCTATGTCAAAGTGTTGCGGATTGTCAGCGGCATCATGGCATTGGCTCCGATCATCGGCGCCGGCGTGCTAGAATTTGCAGAATTGGCACCGATGGGAATGATCATCACACCCGTAATCTTGCTCGCGGCCTATTGGATCTGGGTAGTCCCGCAGCGGCGCTATAATCGTTGGGGATATTCCGCCGGTACCGACCGCCTCCGCATCGTGCGCGGCTATTTATTCTATAGCGACACTGTGGTTCCTTACGGCCGTATTCAGCATATGGATGTCGATCAAGGGCCGATTGAGCGACCCTATGGCTTGGCAACATTCTCTGCACACACCGCCGGAACGCATGGCAGCACGATTGTGCTTCCCGGCCTGCCCCATGCCGATGCTCTCGCGCTACGCGAACGCATCCGTGACTATATCAAACGGGCGCAGGCGTGAGCGAAGACGTTGCGACGATAGAGGCTATCGCCGAATCGTTGGCCGAGGGCGAAGGCGAGCGGCTTCACATCATGGGGCTTTTCATCGGCTTCATCACTGGCCTCCCAGGACTCGCCTTGCCGATGGTGGCAGCGGTGTTCGGCATGAGGGAAACAGGTTTAGCAGGACCGTTGGTTATCGCGGCAGTCCTGCTGGTCAGCCTTCTATTTCGATCGCTGGCTTGGATGCGTTTTCGTTTCCATCTCGACGAGGACGACATCCGCATTGAGCAAGGACTGCTCAACCGCACGGTCCGCTCCATCCCCTATGATCGCATTCAGGACGTCAGTATCGAGCAACCTGTGCTGGCGCAGATATTCAACCTTGGCGAGGTAAAGTTTGAAACCGGCGGCGGTGAGGGCGAGGATGCCAAGCTAAGCTTTGTCAGTATGGAGCGCGCCGAAGCGCTGCGAGCAACGATACGCGCGCACAAGTCTAATTCCTCCGATGTGGTCGAAGCCAACGAGCCGACATTTGTTCGAGAGTCTCCGCCGTTATTTGCGATGGACAATAACCGGCTTGTCACCCTTGGTCTCTACTCGTTCAGCCTTGTGATTTTTGCCGTGTTGGGCGGTCTGGCGCAGCAGTTTGATTTCCTGCTGCCGTTCGATTTTTGGGATTTCAAACATTGGATCGGCATCGCCGAGGAGCGCGGGGTCAGCATCGATGGCATCAGCACGAGCGCGCGCATTATCGGCGCGGTGTTTGCGTTGCTGGCATTGATTGCGTTGGGCTTTGCGACGGGCGTTGTTCGCACAGTCCTGAAAGAATATGGCTTTCGCCTCGACCGCACCGAGCGCGGGTTTCGCCGTCGGCGCGGATTGCTGACCAAGACCGACGTTGTTATGCCGGTCAATCGCGTTCAGGCGGCGAACATCGTCACCGGCCCGATCCGCAAACGGCGTGGTTGGCACGCGCTAAAGTTCGTCAGCCTTGCGCAGGATAGCAAGGAGGAGAGCGACTATATGGCCGCTCCGCTGGCAAAGCTGGATGAGATCTGGCCTATCATGTCGGAGGCCGGAATTACGCCGCCAAGTGCAGACACCGCGTATCAGCGCGGCCATTTCCGCTGGTGGGTGACCGGCTTAGTCATCGTCATCCCGCTGATCTTAACAGCGATGGCAGCGGTCGTATTCTTTGCAGAGGCATCGCTCGTCCAGTCTTTAGCGCTGCTTTTCATCCCATTCGGCCTATTGCTTTTCGGTGCGCTGGAATGGCGCAAATTCGGTTTTGCCGAGGATGCCACGCGGATTTACGTGCGCCGTGGTTGGTGGCGGCAACGGCTGACCATCCTTCCGCAAGTCCGCGTGCAAAGCGTTGAAATAGCGCAAGGTCCGTTGGCGCGCATCGCTGGCCTGGTATCGGTTCATTTCGGCATCGCGGGCGGGACGTTGGAACTGATCGCTATCCCCCGCGAAGTTGCCGAGGAAATCCGCGACCGTGTGTTGGCTATCGCTGCTCCAGTGGATTTTTCAAAAGCCTAGCCTATCGGAGAAATCTCGTGTTCCTCAATCACGCTATTGTCATCGCGGCGTAGGCTGAATTTTACCCTTTTGGTAGTCCAATCGATATCGATGACTGAAAAATTGGGAATGCTCCATAGCCCGCCAGTCCGTGCAGGATCAGGTTCACGCGCACGGTCGTCGCCTTTACCAAATCCAAAGTTCAGCGACGAGGATGTGATTTCCCACAAGGG
>JBEBKE010000019.1:0-26067 GCA_040079555.1 Sphingorhabdus sp.
ATCCGATCTTCAAAATCGACCTTAAAGGCAAAGTTACGCGCCTGACGGATGCTGGCACCGCCAATGATGTTATTCCGTTTAAGGATGGCGGATTGCTCTTTACGCTGAACAGCGTGACGGCTGCGAACGATTTGTATCTGCGCGATGCCAAAGGCGCCGTCCGCAAATTGACGCATGTAAATGCAGGCGTCGAGGCGGAAATCAATGATGTCACGGCGCGCCGGTTCAGCTTTGTCGGCGCCAATGGCGATGAAGTCTGGGGACAGATTACACGGCCTACTGACGCCACCGGCAAACTTCCCGTGGCCTTCATTGTCCACGGCGGCCCGCAAGGTTCTTTCGGCAATGGCTGGTCCTATCGTTGGAACCCCCGCGTTATGGCGTCGCAAGGCTATGCTGTAGTCAGCATCGATTTTCATGGGTCCACCGGATATGGCCAGAAATTCACCGACAGCATCAACAAAAATTGGGGCGGCTGGCCGCTGGAGGATTTGCAAAAGGGATTGGCTGCAGCGGGGCAGTTTGATCCTCTGGCGGATACACAAAATGCCTGCGCACTGGGCGGTTCCTATGGCGGCTATATGATGAACTGGATTTCGGGCAATTGGCCCGACGGGTTCAAATGCCTGGTCAACCATGCGGGCATTTTTGATCTGCGCGCGATGGCGTATGAAACAGAGGAGCTGTGGTTCGACCAATGGGACAATGGCGGCCCATGGACGACGCGCACCGATGCGGAAAAATGGAATCCGGTGCATCATGTTGCCAAATGGAAAACGCCGACTTTGGTCATTCACGGCGAGAAGGATTACCGCATCCCTTATTCGCAATCGCTCGCGGCCTTTACTGCGTTGCAGCAACAGCGTGTGGAATCGAAACTGCTGGTGTTTCCAGATGAAAACCACTGGGTGCTGAAGGCGCAAAATTCGATCCAATGGCACCAGACAGTGTTCGATTGGCTGGGCAAGCATTTGAAGAAATAAGGCCTGTCAGGGGGGATAAAATGACCGATATCGCACACAGCGTAGCCGCTGAAACGGGCGGAGGCGCCGAGCTGTCACGCAGCCTGAAATCGCGCCATGTCTCGATGATTGCCATTGGCGGAATCATTGGCGCTGGGCTATTTGTGGGGTCGTCGACGACGATACATGCAGCAGGGCCGGCGGCTGTTTTCTCGTTCGCCATTGCCGGTTTCATCATATTGCTGGTTATGCGCATGCTGTCCGAAATGGCGATTGCGGTCGATGGGGTGCAAACCTTCCCCGACTTTGCCCGCGCCGGGCTGGGCCATTTGGCGGGGTTTTTGTCCGGCTGGCTGTATTGGTATTTCTGGGTGGTGGTCGTTGCCATTGAAGCGATTGCTGGCGCGCAAATCATCCATAGCTGGTTTCCGGCAATCCCCGAACTTGGCATCGGCATCGCATTGATGGCAATGCTAACCGCCGTCAATCTGATGTCGGCGCGGGCCTATGGCGAGTTTGAATTCTGGTTCTCGTCGATCAAAGTTGCTGCGATCATCGTTTTCATCTTGCTCTGCGCGGCATGGGCGTTTGGGTTTACTTCAGGCAGCGGTTCGACCTTTGCCAATTTGACTCAACATGGCGGCTTCGTTCCCAATGGCTGGGGCGTCGTGCTGGCGGCTGCGACATCAACGATTTTCAGCCTTGTTGGCGCAGAAATCGCGACGATTGCGGCAGCGGAATCAGAGGAACCCGCCAAAGTCATCGGCCGGATGACGGTGTCTGTGACGCTGCGGATCTTGGTCTTTTATATCCTCTCGATCCTGTTGATCGTCGCCGTCGTGCCATGGACCGAAATTGTGCCAAAGGTTTCGCCGTTCGCGGCAACTTTGGGGTATATGGGCATTCCTGCGGGTAAGCTGATTATGGAAGCCGTTGTGCTGGTCGCGGTTTTGTCGTGCCTCAACTCCGGCCTTTACGTTACATCGCGCGCGTTATTCGGCCTTGCTAAGCATCAGGACGCGCCGCAGTGGTTGGTGCAGGTCAACGCCCGCAAAGTTCCCGCCCGCGCGATTTTGATCGCCAGCCTGTTCAGCTATTTTGCGCTCGCCGCCGATGCGATGTCACGCGATGTGGTGTTCAGCTTTCTGCTGAACAGCTGCGGCGTCACGATGCTGCTGCTCTATCTGATGACCGCTGGAGCGCAGTTGAAACTGCGCCGAAAATATGAGGCGGAGGATCCTGCGCGATTGCAGATCAAAATGTGGTTCCACCCCTTTGGTACGTACATCGCGATGGCGGCGATGCTGGTGATCTTGGTCGCAAAAGGCCTGGACCCTGCGGGGTCAAAAGAACTGTGGCTCAGCCTGATCGTCGCTGGCGGATTTGCCGTGGCATTTTATGGTTTTCGAAAGAAAGCGGGATTAACAAACCCATGATCTGAACGGAGTCGTTATGCGTATTTACCCCATTCTTGCGATCATGGCCGGTTTCGCTGCGAACCCTGCGCAAGCCGCAGATGCGCCGCCGCCCGATGATGTTACCTGCATCAACAAGGCGTTGACGGCGGAAGACCGCGAAATTGCGCTGGTGATGTTTGCTGAAAGCACCCAGTTTGAACGAAAAGCGGATGAAGCGCAGACCGATGCGGATGCCGACGCCAGCGAAGCGCCGTCCTACATGTCCGAGCATATGGCAGAGGTTTTTGAACTGCTCGAAGAATCACACATGCGGTGCCTGGACCTATACCCTTGGAATTCGGGCCAATCAGAGGCATCGCGCTTCCACGCGTTTCTGAATATCGTCGGCGATGCGATCGCAAAGACGCTGAAGCTTGAGGATATGGACATCGCCGCACTCGACGAGTTTTACAATGCTAACAAAAAGAAGATGGTGCATCGGAACAGATTGAACGCCGTTGAACAGGCGGCGCTTACGACGCATCTGGCAGCGGCCAGCTGGAAAACCGACAATATTGAATTGCTAAAAATATCCGAGGACTATGTCGAAACGCTGATGATGCGGGATATGCTGCGTCGCGCGTTTGACACAGGCGATTTTACGAAGCTTGAGCGGCTTTAATCAAGGTGTCGTTTCCGACGGCGGCAAAGACAGCAAAGCGCGATAGGCTCTAATCCGCTTTTTGGCGTCCAAACGTGCGACGGATTCGTCGATTTGATAGCTAGAACGACAGATCTGTTGGGGGCCATCGTCCCTTTTTTCCTCGATCAACCCAAAACGTTCAAATTCGCGCCAAGATTTTTGATATTCACGCACCGCTTTGTCGGGAGTAAGCGTTTTTGCGACCTTTGCGCTGTTCAAAACTGCGATCATCAATTTTTCCTGCGCCTCAGCCATCGCCAACTCTTTACCCGTTGGCGCGACAAAATTGATCGTGCCCGGGGCGCAAGATGGATAGCCTTGGCTGCGCTCCAGTGCGGCGTTCAATCCATTATGCACCGCCATTTGGTCCAGAATCGCATCGGGCGCGAATACAAACTGCGTGTTCGCCGCCGCGACCAGTGGCTCTCTTGCGCCCCAATACGCCGCATCGGGGGCCACTCCGACGTTGCGCGAACGCCATAGTTTCAGGATGGCTTCGTCATAAGCAGAGGGGAGATACTGCTTTGCCGTAACCCAAAAAGGCAGCGCTGCAACCTGCTCGCGCGCTTGGTCAAGGCTGATGCTGTCTTTTGGTGCGGACAGCGCAGGCGGCGCGCTGTTAAGAACGCCGTCCGATTCCAGCTGCGCCCTTTCAGGATGCCACATTTCGCTACCCGGGACGGCGAGCACGCGTTCGATAAACGCATCGGTCAGGCCCGCACGCGAATACGACAGCCGCAGCGCCGCATCGCCATCCAGGCCAAAGGCCTCGGATAATGTCGCCGCCGCCTTTTCTTCGCCCTCTGCCAGTACCGTCTCTTCGACGACGACGCCTTTTCCGTCGACCAGATAGGAACGGTGAAAACCGATTTGTGCCTGAGCGTCGGCAGAGCGTTTCGACCCGGCCATGAAAATCTGCGTACAGGTGGATGCACAATAATGACCGACATGGGTGTTAAACCCGCGCCGCCGCACTTGGTTAGCGATCAACAGCCCGTCAATCGCGGTGCCGCCCTCTGACCCCAGAAAGATGGTTTTGACCTTTGGATGTTTGCGCACGACGCGGACGAAATCAAAATATGTCCCGTAATTGACTGGTCCGATCAGATACAGCGTTGCGCCGTCGTCAGAGACATAGATTTGCGTTTGGATGGCCTTCGCTTCTTGCATTGCAGCAGGGGCAACGTCCTCGCCCACCGACGCAGTGGCGGGAAGTGTGAAAGCCAATAGACAAGCGAATGGGGATAACTTCTGTGACAGCATTGTTGATATTTCAGCACGAAACGAAAGCGCCGACAAGTAAAAGCCTTGGCTGTGAGCGCATCGCGGACAAAGCGCCGCAGGCTACGTTGAAACCTAGCGCTGTTGGTTTCACGCGAAGAACGCGAAGATTTTAAAGTGGGCGGCGCAGCCGCTCAATTTCACATACGCTAATTCGCAAGCGATTTTTAGGTTTGAGCTTCGCTCTTAATAATCTTCGCGTTCTTCGCGTGAAACCAACTGGCACAACCCATCCGCCATCCCAAAAGCTTGCTGAATCCCGCATCCGCTGGCAAAGGCTTGCCCCATGACTATCGACAAAACTTTCGACCCCGCCGCGATTGAGGCGAAATGGTATTCCCACTGGGAAAGCACGAACGCGTTCCGCCCGGATCGCCCGAATGCTGAACCCTATACGATCGTCAACCCGCCGCCGAATGTGACGGGCAGTCTGCACATCGGCCATGCGCTGGACAATACGTTGCAGGACATATTGATCCGCCATGCGCGTTTGCAGGGCAAGGACGCGCTTTGGGTGGTCGGCACCGACCATGCGGGCATCGCCACGCAAATGGTGGTCGAGCGGCAGATGAATGCGCGCCAGCAAAAACGCACCGATTTCACCCGCGACGAATTCGTCGCCAAGGTGTGGGAATGGAAAGATGAAAGCGGCGGTGCCATCACTGGCCAGCTCCGCCGCCTCGGCTGCTCAATGGATTGGGAGAATGAACGCTTCACAATGGACGAAGGCTTTTCAAAGGCCGTCATCAAAGTGTTTGTTGAGTTGTACAACCAAGGTCTGCTCTACCGCGACAAGCGCCTCGTCAACTGGGACCCGCATTTCAAATCGGCGATCTCTGATCTCGAAGTCGAAACGCGCGAAGTGAATGGCCATATGTGGCACTTCAAATATCCGCTCGCGGGCGGCGAAACCTATACTTATGTCGAGCGCGATGCCGACGGCAATGTCACGCTGACGGAAGAACGCGACTATATCGCCATCGCGACGACGCGGCCCGAAACGATGCTGGGCGACGGCGCGGTTGCGGTGCATCCGGGCGACGAACGCTATAAGCCCATCATCGGCAAGCTCTGCGAAATCCCGGTTGGGCCAAAAGAACATCGCCGCCTGATCCCGATCATCACCGACGAATATCCCGACCCCGATTTCGGCTCCGGTGCGGTGAAGATCACCGGCGCGCACGACCAGAATGACTATGGCGTGGCGCAGCGGAACAATATCCCGATGTACCGCCTGATGGACGAGGTCGCTGCGATGCGCAACGATGGCGCGCCTTATGAGGTCGCCACACAGTGGGCAAAGGCGATTGCCAACGGGGAGCCTTGGACTGCGTCGGAAATCGACACACTCAATTTAGTGCCAGAGGCATATCGCGGGCTCGACCGCTACGAGGCGCGTAAGCGCGTCGTCGCTGACATCGACGCCGACGGTCTGATGATTGCCGTGGAAGCAAAGGCCATTCAGCAACCGTTCGGCGACCGTTCAGGGGTGGTCATCGAACCGATGCTGACCGACCAATGGTATGTCGATGCCAAGACCTTGGCTGTTCCGGCTATTGAAGCCGTGCGTAACGGAGCAATCGACATCGTGCCGAAGTCGTGGGAAAAAACCTACTTCAACTGGATGGAAAATATCCAGCCCTGGTGTGTGTCGCGGCAATTATGGTGGGGGCATCAGATCCCGGCTTGGTATGGGCCGAAGCTGGTCACGGAAGCAGGCCACGTCACGCTCGAAGATCCGACACATCTTTTGTCCAGACCCCGCGAAATCAATCCTGAAGTGTTTGTAGCCAACAACGGCGATGAGGCAATTCGCATCGCCAGCGTCGCTTACAATGCATCTGAATTGCAACGCGAAGTGGTTATCGCTGAGTCAGAGCAAGCCGCTTTCCAACTCACAAATGAAGGAAAGATCGGGCTTTGGCGGGACGAAGACGTCCTCGACACATGGTTCTCCTCGGCGCTTTGGCCGTTTGGGACGTTGGGTTGGCCTGAGGAAAACCCCTCTCCATTCACTGGAGAGGGCGGGGAGCGAAGCGAGCCGGGAGAGGCAGTGCAAAACCTCACCCCCTCACCCTCCGCCGCTGACGCGGCTCCCCCCTCTCCCGCAAGGGGAGAGGGATTATTGTCCCGCCATTACCCCAATGACGTCCTCGTCTCTGGCTTCGACATCCTGTTCTTCTGGGATGCCCGTATGGCGATGCAGGGCATCCACTTCATGAAAGAGGTGCCGTGGAAGACGCTCTATCTCCACGGCCTCGTCCGCGCCGCCGATGGCAGCAAGATGTCAAAGTCAAAGGGCAATACCGTCGATCCGCTTGGCCTGATTGACCTATATGGCGCGGATGCGCTGCGATTCTTTATGGCGGCGATGGAGAGCCAAGGCCGCGACATCAAAATGGATGAAAGCCGCGTTGCCGGATACCGCAATTTCGCCACCAAGCTATGGAACGCGGCACGCTTTGCGCAATCCAACGGCATCGGCGGTTCGCACTCGATCTCGGCCCCCAAGGCCGAACTCGCGGTCAACCGCTGGATCATCGGTGAAGTTGTCGAGACCCTCGAGAAACTCAACAAAGCCTTTGCCGAATTCCGTTTCGACGGCATGGCCGATGTTATCTACCATTTCGTCTGGGACCAGTTCTGCGACTGGTATCTGGAGCTAATTAAGCCTGCTTTCGTCGATGGCGAAAAGCAGGAGATGGACGCGGAGTCCAAGACCGTCGCCGGTTGGGTGCTCGACCAGATATTGGTGATGCTGCATCCGTTCATGCCGTTTGTAACGGAGGAATTGTGGCACGCCTTGGCCGACCCAGAGCGGCCACGGAAGTATGACATTATTCACGCAAAATGGCCGGAGCCGAAGGCTGCGGTTGATGCTGAGGCTAACGCAAAAATCGGCTGGATGATCGATTTGGTTGCTGAAATTAGGAGCGCGCGTACAGAATTGAGTGTGCCTCCAAGTGGGCGTCCCGCCTTTCACATACATGCATGGGATGCAAATGCACTGGCGTTAGCCAAAGAGATGCATCCATATGTCGAACGGCTGGCTCGTGTATCTATTGAATATTCTGTTATAATTGGTGACTCAGGCTTGGGCGCCCAGACGTTGCAACCACATTGCCCCGTCCATCGACAGCATGCGGAAGCCGGTGCAATTTTTGTTGAAAGGTTTGGCATGCGAGCATCCATACCTCTTGCAGGCGCAATCGACCTAGACGCCGAACGCACCCGCATCAGCAAAGCCATCGAAGCCGTAACCAAGGAACGCGATGCGCTTTCAGGCCGCTTGAACAACCCCGCCTTTGTTGAAAAGGCTAAACCCGAAGCTGTCGAAAAAGCCCGTGCCGATCATGCGGAAAAATCGGCAGAGGCTGAACGGTTGACTGCGGCGCTGGCGCGGTTGGGCTAGCCTAAACTTCTTCGTGTTCTTCGTGTCTTCGTGAGAGTAAAAACTATCTCGCACGAAGACACGAAGACATAAAGAATTTCACGCGAAGTTCGCGAAGGTGCGAAGGCGCGCGAAGGGGTCGCGCTGGCCCGCAGGGCCGATTGAAATTTGCCACGTCGTTGAAATTTAGACGGCAGTGAGCAGGGGGCGCTACGCGCAAGTTTCCACAACCCCTTCGCGCATTTTCGCACCTTCGCGATGTTGGTCTTCGACCGCCTTCGGCCCCGCGCGAAACAAAAACCTATCCCCTCCCGCAAACCTTTGCCATGACACTCATAATGGCCTCTCCCTCCCCCCAACGCGACCTCACCATCGGCCCCGTCGGCAAGACCTTGTTCTTGTTCGCGCTGCCGTCGCTGGGCGTGAACATCCTGCAATCGATCAACCATTCGGTGAACTCGGTGTGGATTGGGCAGTTTTTGGGCGAAGAGGCACTCGCGGCTTCGGCCAATGCGGGACTGGTCATCTTTATGATGTTCTCCATATTGTTCGGATTTTCGATGGCGACGACGATCCTGATCGGCCAAAATATGGGCCGCCGCGACGTGGAAAGCGTCCGGCGGATACTGGGCACAGCGATCACGTTGTTCTTTGCGGCGGGTATCGCGTTTGCCGTTGCGGGCTGGTTTTTTGCGCCAGCATTACTGCGCGCGATGGCTACCCCAGATGCGGCCTATCCGCTCGCTTTGGCCTATCTGCGTGTCATGTTCCTATCGATGCCGACCAGCTTTGTGATGATCTTGCTGTCATCGTCGCTGCGCGGCGTGGGCGATTCGGTCACGCCGTTTCGCAATACGGTGCTGAACGTGATCCTCGACATCATATTCAACCCAATCTTTATCCTCGGGCTTGGACCGATTCCGGCGATGGGGATTGCTGGCTCTGCGCTGGCGACGGTGGTTGCGGGGCTTGTTAGCGTCGCATTGTTACTCCGCCAAATTTACGCCAAGGACCTGCTCATCCGGCTGCGCGGGGCCGAGCGTCGCTGGCTTCGTCCGCAAATGACGCTGTTGAAATCCATCGCCAAAATCGGGCTGCCGATGGGCCTGTCGATGATTATCATGTCGGGGTCAGCTTTGGTGATGATTGGGCTGATTAACCGGGAAGGCGTCGATACCATTGCGGCCTTTGGCGTGATGAACCAGCTGTGGAGCTATGTTCAAATGCCCGCCATTGCTGTGGGCGGCGCGGTGAGCGCCATGGTCGCGCAAAATATCGGCGCGGACAAATGGAACCGTGTTGGCAAAATCGTCTGGGCTGGCATCGGCATCAACGTTTTGATGACCAGCACCTTATTGGGCGTCATTACCTTGGGGGCCGCCCCCATCCTTAGCCTATTTTTGCCCAGTGGCAGCGCGGCAACGACGATCGCTATTCACATCAACCTACTAATCGGGTGGAGCTACATCTTGATGGGGGTTTCGATGGTCGTGACTTTTGCAGTGCGCGCAAATGGGGCAATGCTGATGCCGTTGCTGATCTTGATCGTCTCGGCCGTGTTCATCCGCTTTGGTATCGGCTTTGGTTTCTATAACCGTTATGGTGCAGAGGCGATCTGGTGGGCGTTTAACGCAGCGGGTATTGCCTCGTGCTTGCTCTCGATTGTTTATTACCGTTTTGGCGGTTGGCGGGATTTGCCGCCGCCCCGGTAACGGCTAGGCCTTTATCGCGCCGCAAAATGGCGGTAGGGACAGTTAACGCTGCCGTTCGTGCGGTGTTCAGGGGAAGGAAGCTAGCGCGCACGGCATGGATATTTACCTGCCCATCGCCGGATTGTCGGTCAACATATTGGTCATCATCCTATTGGGTGGTGCGGTGGGCATGTTGTCGGGCATGTTCGGCGTCGGCGGCGGGTTTCTGACCACGCCTTTGCTGATCTTTTACGGCATCCCGCCGATGGTTGCGGCAGCCTCGGCCTCCACGCAAGTTACCGGCGCCAGCGTATCGGGCGTGTTCGCCCATATGAAGCGCGGCGGTGTGGATTTCCGCATGGGCGCGGTGCTTGTAGCTGGCGGAATGTTTGGCACCTTGTTTGGCGCGCTGTTGTTTCGCGTGCTGGAGGCGTGGGGGCAGATCGATACCGTGATCAACATTCTCTACGTCGTCATGCTGGGCGGTATCGGCGGCGTGATGATGCGCGAAAGCGTAACAGCGGTGCTGGCAAAGCGCGCAGGGCAACCCGTTCCAGCGAGCAAAAGGCGGCACCACCCACTCGTCGCCAATCTGCCGTGGCGCTGGCGCTTTTACCGCTCCGGCCTGTACATCTCGCCATTGGCTCCGTTGATCCTGGGCTTTATTACCGGCATTATGACGATGCTGCTCGGCGTCGGTGGCGGTTTCATCATGGTACCAGCGATGCTGTATATTCTGGGGATGAGCGCCAATGTTGTCGTTGGCACGTCATTGTTCCAGATACTGTTCGTCACGATGAGTTCGACAATTGTGCACAGCCTGACCACGAAAGCCGTCGATATCGTGCTTGCGGTGTTCCTGTTGATTGGCAGCGTGACCGGCGCACAGATCGGCGCACGCTTGGCGCAGCGGATGCAGCCCGAATATCTGCGGTTGTTCTTGGCTGCTATCGTGTTGCTGGTGGCGATCCGTATGGCGCTGGGTCTGGGTTGGCGACCTGACGAGATTTATACGGTGCAGCTGTTGTGATGATGCGGTTGCTCTTGCTTATGGTTCTGCTCGCTATGCCGGGTGCAGCGTTTGCGCAGTCGGCAGTGCCAAAGCTGGTTCCTGATGTGTCGCAACGAAACATCAACATCCAGTCGCGCTTTACAGGGGCCGAGTTGCTGTTGTTCGGCGCGATTATTTACCCGCGCGGCGTTGTACCAGAGGGGCAGATCGACGTCGCCGTGGTTCTGCGCGGCCCAACGCGGCCGTTGATCGTGCGCGAAAAGCGTCAGGTCGCAGGAATTTGGGTTAATGCGGAAAGCATCGATTTCCGTTCCGCGCCGACCTATTACGCGATTGCATCCTCCAGCCCGCTTGAAAAGATTATCGATGCCCGCACGGCGGCTATTTACGAGCTGGGGCTTAATCGGCTGCAGCTATCGCCAACCGGTGAGATTGACGCAAAGGAGCTGCGCCGGTTCCGCACTGGTCTTGTCGATCTAAATCGGCGCGACAGGCTGTATCTAGAAGCACCAAATACCGTCAACGTGACCGATCAGGTTCTGTATCGTGCGCGCCTGGCGATACCATCGAGTGTGCCAGAGGGACGTTATGTAGCCGAAACCTTGTTGATCCGTGACGGGCGGGTGATCGTGGCGGATGACGGCGTGACGGTGACGATCAGCAAAACGGGCTTTGAACGCTTTATCACGATTTTGTCGCAGCGATATTCGCTGCTGTACGGAACGCTAGCAGTGCTGATTTCATTGTTGTTAGGCTGGATGGCTGGCCTTGCTTTTGCGCGGTTCTGAACCGCAGTTATCAATTATTTACCTTATTTGACTAACGCCCATTGGGAATGTTGAACGAGGTGTATTGATGACTGACGCAGTAAACGGCCAAGGCTTTGGAGCGTTCCGCCCGCAGGAAACGACCGGCCAGGGATCGCAGTTTGCAGCTGCAAGCAATCCCGCTCCACCTGCTGCGATCCGGCAACCGTCGAACGCTCGTTCTCTGCACCTGATCGGCACAGTCATCGAAATAGCTGGATCAGGCTCGCAGATCAGCATGGATGCAGCGCAGTTGCATGCGTTGATGGAACACAGTGACCCCAGCGTTTCAACCGCTGGCCAAGTCGGCAGCCAAGTCAAAGTCCGCGTCGGCAGCGTCTGGTTAATCGCCAGCATCCGCACACAAAAACTGCATCCGCGCGACCCCAGCATGATTATCGCACAGGTCGACTTTTTGGGCGAAGGCGATGAAGAGCGGCTGACAGGAAAAATCTATAATTTCCGCCGCGGCGTTACTCGCTATCCGGTTCCGGGCTCAGAAGTCTATGCCGTATCCAGCCCCGATTTGAAGCAGGTTTATGCCGCTGATGGCCGTACTAACGTCGAAATCGGAACAGTGTTTCCAACCAAAGACATTCGCGGCGCTTTGTATATCGATGCGATGCTGGGCAAGCATTTCGCGTTGCTAGGATCGACCGGAACCGGTAAATCGACCAGTGCAGCGTTGATCTTGCATAAGATTTGCGACGTTGCGCCCGAAGGTCATATCGTGATGATCGACCCGCATGGCGAATATAGCGCCGCGTTCAAAACCAATGGCGCCTTGTTCGATGTGAACAATCTGGCTTTGCCGTATTGGATGATGAACTTTGCCGAACATTGCGAAGTGTTTGTCACCTCAAAGGGCGATGACAAGCAGATGGATTGCGACATTCTGGCGCGGTGCTTGCTGCAAGCGCGGTCGAAAAACCGCATTGCCGAAAGCGTCGGTAAGCTGACCGTCGATGCCCCAATTCCCTATCTATTGTCCGACCTGACCAACATCATCCAGAATGAAATGGGTAAAATGGACAAGGCCTCCAACAGCGCACCGTTCTTGCGGCTAAAAGGCAAGATTGAGGAGATGAAGGCCGATCCGCGCTATAACTTCATGTTCTCCGGAATGCTCGTCGGCGACACAATGGCCGATTTCATCTCAAAGATTTTCCGTCTGCCCAGCCAGGGCAAACCGATTTCGATAATCGACGTTTCGGGCGTTCCATCGGATATTACCGCAACGGTGGTCGCGGTGTTATCTCGGCTGGTGTTCGATTACGCCATCTGGTCGCGCAATGAACCGCAACGGCCAATCCTTTTGGTCTGTGAAGAGGCGCACCGTTACATTCCATCCGATCGCGTTTCGGGCGATAGTGCCGTGCGGACGATCCTTGAACGGATTGCCAAGGAAGGCCGGAAATACGGCGTGTCGCTTGGCCTGATTACCCAGCGACCATCCGATTTGGCCGAAGGTGTGCTGTCGCAATGCGGCACGATCATCTCGATGCGGTTAAACAACGACCGCGACCAAGCCTTTGTCCGCGCCGCAATGCCCGAAGGCGCGCGTGGTTTCCTCGATTCGATCCCTGCGTTGCGCAACCGCGAATGTATCATCTGCGGCGAGGGCGTCTCAATCCCGATCCGCGTCGCGCTGGATACGCTGGAGGAAGAAAAACGTCCGGCATCCGAAGATCCGTTGTTCTCCGTGCTATGGCAGGAAAATGGCGGTGAGGAACAAATGCTCGAACGCATTATCCGCCGGTGGCGCAGCCAGGGGCGGTAAAGCCCTACCGCTTCTCAAACGGCGTCAACCCGCGGCCCAGCCTGTTTGACCCAAGCGTAGGCCGGTCATCGCCCCATACCGCGACAAAGATTGTGTTGCGGTCCACACCGGGCGCGATGCTCGCGTCGTTACCGCTGATGGCAAGGGCGCTGCTGCTGCGTGTGCGGCCCTCGGCAGCGATGGCGATAAAGGCGCTGTAATTTTCCTTGTCTTCGCCTTGGACAAAGACATTGCCGTTGATCATGCCCGATGCGCCGCCGGGCAAGTCGATCATATAATTGGTCGTTTTGCCGCGCGTGTCGTCAAAGGCGTTATTCTGAATAATCGCACGCGCCGCGCGGCTTTTGACATAATGGCCGCCATTGCCGCGTTCAAATCGGCTGCGTGTGACCGTCAACGAACCAAAATTGCCGACATAGATGCTGTGCGCACAGGAAAGGCCTCGGTCGCAGCGGCCAAGCCCCGAAAAGGTTGTCTGGTCGATGATGATCTCGCCGGCGGGATCTTCGGCAGTCAAGATGCCCTGCTCGCTTTTGCGGAAAACCGAACGCGTGACGTTCAAATTTCCCTTTTCCAACCGGATACCGGCGCCATTGCCATCGGGAACGGCCATGTTTTGAAAGACAATGCCGTCCACAGCGGCGGACCGTCCGCGCAATACCAACGCGGCTTTGCCTTCACAAATCCCGCCGTCAAAAATGGTCTGGCCCGCAACCTGCGCGCGATAGGACACATGCCCTGCGGTCTGCACCGCGCATTCTTGATAGTTGCCCGGCGCGATGGAGATTGTGCCTTGCCCGTCCGCAATTGCCGCGACCGCATCGGTAAGGCGTGCATAGCTGCGACCGGTTTCCGCCACTTGGAATGCGCCGCCGCTTTGCGCGGATGCAGTGGTTGCGGCGGTCGTCAGGGAAAGGGCGATGATCAGGGGCAGGCGCATAAGAATACCTCTATTGGGGCAGAATATCGGACGCAGAATAATCTCTGCATCCCCATAGCGCCAGCCGATTAACCACGGCTTACGGCGATTGTGCAGGGACGGGACAGGGGCGGGGGTGAGTGTTAGTGCGGCGTTCAAGTCGACAAAACCTGGCGGATTTGCGTCTAAGGCCTCACTAAAGTCTCACCTGAACCAAATCAGTTATCCAAGGTAGCAAAGGTCACGGGAAAATGACCCCATTCTGTCACCTTAGTCGCTTTAAGGCGTAAACGGATCCTGGCTGGATAGTGGGGTGGAATACCGACGATAAGAAAGAGCGATGCGATCCGGTGATTCGGAACGAATAGTGAACAATGGCAAAAGAAAACCTACATTGCAAGCGCGAAAATCGTGATGCCTCGATCTCGTTAGTGGGAAGAGAAGGTGTGAGTGACGCCCCAACCGGAAAAGGGTTTCGCGCGAAGTTCGCGAAGGAGCGAAGGGGCGCGAAGAGTGACTGGCGGCAAAGCCGCGTTTCAAAATATTGTCGCTGAAAAGTGGAAGTTTGGCGTGAATAGACCACGGATGCCAGCTAACCCCCTTCGCGGCCTTCGCTCCTTCGCGAACTTCGCGCGAAATCCCTTTTTGAATGTAAAAGAGGCAGTGAGAATGGGAGGGCGCAGCGTCAGCACCAACCCCTCTTTCCCTCCCGTCTCTTTTACGTTTTTCTGGATGGTCGCCGTGACGCAACCCGCTTTGCGTTTGAACCGAGGGGCTGTGCCGGTTTTTGGCTAGAAGGAATAAGGGGAAGAAGAAATAAGGGCGTCGGCGATGCCCGGACATACAACGCGAAAGCGGCGCGCGGCACCCCGGCCCCATCCGGAGTCCTTCTTTCTTATTTTCCTTATTCCTTCTAACGAATCCATGGCACTATGGATCGGTCAAAAGCTGCAATTAGCGAAGTGCGCTACATTAATGACGCATTGAGGTTAGTGCTCTGTCGCCGAAATTCCGAAAACTCATTTTTTCGCTGAACAGGTAGCGGGATCAACTTCTTTCAAATCTGCGGGAGGTGCCATGCTGCTTTTTGCAATAATCTGCATTGTACAATTTTTACCGATCTCGACCTTTTGAACCACTTCATATGTCTCACCGGCTATTGGTGTGAACTCCACGCGGTTTTCACATTTTGCCGTGTTGACCGAAACACCCGAAGGGACCGATCCATCCATCTGCGAATTATACCGATTGGTGTAGGCTGATAGGAAAATGACTTGCCCTGCTGGGATTGGCTTGTTCGCTTGCGCGCCGGTAATTAGCGAGAATTTATACAGCCTTGTCCGACCGGTGCATCGATTATCCGGCGCATGATCGTAAAACTGTGCGGTGCCAGTGCCAAGGCCGGCGCCTTTATCATATCCTTTTTTCATAATCACAGATGCGGTCGGTAGAATGGTTTTGGCTTGTGCGGTTAGGGCCATAAATGTTGCAGCCATAATAATCGGAATAATCAACTTAGACATGTGCCTCTCCCCTCACTCATTCAAATTCGGCCGTAAATATTGCCGTGCCTTATCCAGCTCCAGCCCGCGCCGCTGCGCATAATCCGCAACCTGATCCTCGCCGATGCGCGCGACGCCGAAATACTCGGCTTGCGGGTGGCCGAAGTAGAAGCCTGACACTGCCGCTGTGGGCAACATCGCAAAGCTCTCGGTCAGGGTAATGCCCGTGCGGTGTGTCGCATCAAGCAAGTCGAACAATACTGGTTTTAGGCTGTGGTCGGGGCAGGCGGGATAGCCGGGCGCGGGGCGGATGCCGCGATATTGTTCTTTGATCAGGGCTTCGTTGGTCAGTTGCTCGTCGGGGGCGTAACCCCATAGTTCTTGCCGCACCTGCAGGTGCATCCGCTCGGCAAAGGCTTCGGCCAAGCGGTCGGCGAGTGCTTTCAGCATGATGTCCGAATAGTCATCGATATGCGCTTTGAATTCGGCGAGTTTTACGCCGATGCCATGGCCGGTGGTGACGGCAAAGCCGCCGACCCAGTCGCCGTCGGGGCTGATGAAATCGGCGAGGCACATATTGGCTTTGCCTGTGCGTTTGGCGATTTGCTGACGCAGAAAGGGCAGGCGGACATGGTCTTCATTGTCGAGGTGAACGACGACATCGTCGCCCTCACGCGCGCATGGCCACAGCCCGGCCACGCCGCGTGCGCGCAGCCATTTTTCGGCGATGATTTTGTCGAGCATCGCCTGCGCATCGGCGAACAGGCTGGTTGCGCTTTCGCCCACAACTTCGTCGGTCAAGATGCCGGGATAGACGCCGTGCAATTCCCATGCGCGGAAAAACGGGGTCCAGTCGATGTAATCGCGCAAGTCGTTCAAATCCCAATCGTCATAAACATGCACGCCGGGTTTCAGCGGCGCGGCGGGTTTCAGGCTTTCGTCGATCTCAAAACCATTGGCGCGGGCTTCCTCCAGCGTCGCCAGCGGCTTTGCCGTTTTGCCCGCGCGCGCGTCGCGGATATGTTCGTACTCGTCGCGCAGCTCGCTGACGAATTTGGTCGCCAGCGTGTCGCTGACCAATGTTGAGGCAACGCCGACCGCGCGGCTGGCGTCAAGGACATGCACCGTCGGGCCGGAATAAACCGGTTCGATGCGCAACGCGGTGTGCGTTTTTGACGTCGTGGCCCCGCCGATCAACAACGGCATCGTCATCCCGGCGCGCTGCATTTCCTCAGCAACTGTCACCATCTCGTCCAGTGAAGGTGTAATCAGGCCAGACAGTCCGATCATATCTGCATCATTCTTGACCGCTGACTTCAGAATTTCCTGCCATGGCACCATGACGCCAAGGTCGATGACTTCAAATCCATTGCATTGCAGGACAACGCCCACAATGTTCTTGCCGATATCATGGACGTCGCCTTTGACGGTGGCCATGATGATCCGGCCCTTGCCTTTGCTATTTTCGTCCTTTTCCTCCTCGATATAGGGGAAGAGATGCGCGACGGCTTTTTTCATGACGCGCGCGGATTTGACGACTTGCGGCAGGAACATTTTGCCGCTGCCAAACAGGTCCCCGACAACGTTCATGCCGTCCATCAACGGGCCTTCGATCACTTCGATGGGGCGACCGCCGCGGGCTTTGATGGCCAGCCGCGCTTCTTCGGTGTCGTCGACCACATGCATGTCGATGCCTTTGACCAAAGCATGTTCGATGCGGCGCTCAACACTCCAGCCGCGCCATTCGGCAGCGGCCTTTTCTTGCGCGGCGTCGGTGCCTTTATAGCGTTCGGCAAGCGCGATCAGCCGTTCGGTCGGAGAGTCATTTGCGCTGCCCGCGAGGGGGCGGCGGTTAAGCACGACGTCTTCGCATGCCTCGCGCAATTCGGGGTCAATGGTGTCGTACACATCCAGCTGCCCTGCGTTGACAATCGCCATGTCGAGGCCAGCGGGAATCGCGTGGAACAGGAACACGCTGTGCATCGCGCGACGCACAGGTTCATTGCCACGGAACGAGAAGGATAGGTTGGATAGCCCGCCCGAATAATGCGCGTGCGGGCACAGGACGCGCAATTCCTTCAACGCCTCGATAAAATCGACGCCGTAATTATTGTGTTCCTCAATACCCGTTGCGACCGCAAAGATATTGGGATCAAAAATGATGTCTTCAGGTGGAAAGCCGATGCCGAGCAGCAGATCATAGGCGCGTTTGCAGATTTCAACTTTGCGTTCTTTGGTATCGGCCTGGCCGGTGGTGTCGAACGCCATAACAACGACAGCTGCGCCATATGCCATGCAGAGGCGCGCGTGATGCAGGAATGCCTCTTCGCCCTCTTTCATCGAAATCGAATTCACGATCGGCTTGCCCGAGACGCATTTCAGCCCCGCCTCAATCACGCTCCATTTACTGCTGTCGATCATCACCGGTACGCGTGCGATATCGGGCTCGGCAGCGATGCGTTTCAGGAATGTGGTCATCGCCAGCTCTGAATCGAGCAAGCCTTCGTCCATGTTCACATCGACAATCTGCGCGCCGTTTTCGACCTGTTCACGCGCCACCTCGACGGCGGCTTCATAATCGCCGGCCATGATTAGCTTTTTGAACTTCGCGCTGCCGGTAACGTTGGTGCGCTCGCCGATATTGACGAACCGAGAGGTGTTTGTTGTTTGGTTCATGATGTTTCTATATGTTTCTATTCAAGCCGCCAAATTGAACGGTTCAAGCCCAGCCAGCCGGGTGAAGACGGGCGCGGCGGGCACTTGACGCGGGGCGCGGTCGGCCACGACTTTGGCAATTGCGCCGATATGCGCAGGCGTTGTGCCGCAACATCCGCCGACCACATTAACCAGACCGTCGTTCAGCCACTCCTCAATCAGTTTAGCGGTCTGATCGGGCAGCTCGTCATATTGGCCAAGTTCGTTGGGCAGCCCCGCATTGGGATAGGCCATGACCAAAGCATCGGCGCTTTTGGCGATCTCCGCCAGATAAGGCCGCAACAGATCAGCGCCGAATGAACAGTTCAGGCCAATCGTCATCGGGTTGACATGGCGAATGCTGTTCCAAAAGCCCTGGACGGTATGGCCAGACAGGTTGCGTCCCGCCATGTCGGTGATCGTCATGCTAATCATCAGCGGAACTTCGCGGCCCGATGCCGCCGCCGATTCCTGCGCCGCCATCGCCGCGCATTTGGCGTTCAGCGTGTCGAAAATCGTCTCGATCAACAGGAAATCGACGCCGCCGGTAATCAAGGCATCGCACTGCTCGCGGTAGTCGGCCTTTAGCGTGTCGAAATCGACTTCGCGAAAGCCCGGGTCGTTGACATCGGGCGACAGCGATAGTGTTTTGTTTGTTGGGCCGACCGAGCCAGCAACAAAGCGACGGATGCCGTCCTTGGCCTCGGCGCGCTTGGCGCAATCGCGCGCCAGCAATGCGCTTTCGATGTTGATCCGCTGCACCAGATGTTCGCAGCCATAATCGGCCATCGCGACGCGAGTGGACGAAAAGGTGTTTGTCTCAATCATATCCGCACCCGCCGCCAGATAGGCGTCATGGATGCCACCTATGATATCGGGGCGGGTGATCGAGAGCAGGTCGTTATTGCCCTTTTGATCCTTCGCCAGATCAAGGTCGCCGCGATAGTCGGCCTCGCCCAATTTATGCTGCTGGATCGCGGTGCCATAGCCGCCGTCGAAAACCAGAATGCGCGATTGGCATGCGGCGGTAAAAGCTTCACGTGCGCTCATGCTGCTTGTTCCTGTTTCGCCGCCACCGGACGTTTGCCGAGCAGATGGCAGATCGCATAGCTCAGCTCCGCCCGGTTGAGCGTGTAGAAATGGAACTGCCGCACGCCGCCTGCGTACAACCGGCGGCACAGTTCGGCGGCGATGGTAGCCGCCACCAGCTGACGGGCCGCTGGATGATCGTCAAGGCCATCAAAAGTATGCGCCATCCATTCGGGGATGGCCGTTCCCGTCATTTTCGACATCCGCTGGATGGCTCCAAAATTAGACACCGGCATGATCCCCGGCAAAATCTCTGCATGGATGCCTGATGCGGCGGCAGCATCGCGGAACCGGAAAAAGGTTTCGGGTTCAAAAAAGAATTGCGTGATCGCGCGGCTGGCGCCTGCATCCAATTTGCGTTTCAGGAAATCGATATCGGTTTGAGCGGTCGTCGCCTCTGGATGGGTTTCGGGATAGGCGCTGACTGAAATTTCAAACGGATGCAGCTTGCGCAGTCCTTCGACCAGTTCGGCCGCGCTGGCATAGCCGTCTGGGTGCGGGGTGAACACACCGTCGCTGCCTGGTGCGTCACCGCGCAAGGCTACGATATGCCGCACGCCTGCTTGCCAATAGGCATCGGCAATCTCGGCAATCTCTGCGCGGCTGGCATCGACACAGGTCAGATGCGCGGCGGCGGGAATGCTGGTTTCCTTGGCAATGCGGGCGACAGTATTATGGGTGCGCTCACGCGTTGTGCCGCCAGCGCCATAAGTGACAGAGACAAAACGCGGGGCGAGTGGTTCCAAAGTGACCACTGATTCCCACAATTGCTCCTCCATCTTCTCAGTCTTTGGCGGGAAGAATTCAAAGCTGATCTCTGCATCGCCGGGAAGGCCAGCAAAAAGCGGACTGGCAAGCGCGCGGCGCGATTCGGCCATTTGATCAAGGGAGAGTATCATGATGCAATCCTAAGCTTGGGAGATTCGATGGTGTTGGAGCCTTGGCCTGATGCCAATGGGCGTGTGGCTGACCAGATCTTCACCGCCAGCTTGCCGCCCTCCAGCGTCTCAACGTTGGCTAACGCTAGCCCGCTGGCTAAAAAAGCGCGCTGCATCATATCGTCAGCAAAGCCAAGGCGTGCATGGGCATGGACGCTGCGCAGTTCTTCAAAATCATGGCTGGCAAAATCGACAATCACCAATCGCCCGCCGGGAGCCAATAAGCGCGCAGCTTCGGCGATGACATAATCAGGGGTCTGGGCATAATGCAGCACCTGATGGAACAGGATCGTATCAAAACTGCGATCCTCGAACGGCAGCGTGTTGAAATCGCCGCGAACGATATCGGTATGCGCTTGCACAAAGGCAGCATTTGGCAGGCTCGCGAGCTTGGCCCGCGCCAAACGCAGCATCTCGACACTGTTGTCCACCGCGACGAATCGTTCGGCTTGCGATGCGAAAATCTCGATCATCCGGCCAGTGCCCGTGCCGACGTCAAGCACACGGCCCAAAGGTTGCTGCGCGATCAACGTTTTTAACGCGCCCTCAACCTCGGCCTCTGAAATATGCAGCGAACGCAGGCTATCCCATTCCGCTGCATGGCTGGTGAAATAATCGGCTGCCATCGCGGCGCGATCGGCCCGCACTTCGTCCAGCCGTTTGATATCGCGCAAGACCGGCTTGGAATCGTCTGTGCCGGGCAATGCAAACAACGGCTCCAGCGTACCAGAGGTTAGCATGGTGCCAGGACGTAGAAACACCCAGGCGCCTTCGCGGCGACGCTCGACAATTCCGGCTTCGTCTAGGATACGGATGTGGCGCGAAACACGCGGTTGGCTCTGCCCCAAAATTTGCACGATCTCGCTGACAGACAGTTCCAGCTGGCGGATCAGCAAAACGATTCGCATCCGCGTGGGATCGGCCAATGCGCGCATTATGTTGAGTAAAGGAGCCATTGCCAAATCATATAAAGAAATCTTTATATCCTGTCAATTGACGCAAATATGACATTTTTATGCACAGGCTTTATCATAATCAGCTTATGCCTGCGTCGCTTGGGCGCTTTATGCAAAATCCCGATTGCTATGAAAAAACCAAAAAGGTAGAAAATGCATCCGCAAGCCCAACAAGCATCCAAGCTTGGCAAGTTTGTTAGGTTGTTGAAAGCTTTTTTAGGGGGTTACCCACATGAAGAAATTTGCTGTATCCGTTGTTATCGCGTCCGCAATGGCGCTTGCTGCTTGCTCAGGCGCAGCTACCGAAGAAGCTGCTGCTGAAGGCGCAGAAGCTGCAGAAGCTGGTGCAGAAGCTGCCGCTGAAGGCGCAGAAGCTGCTGCTGAAGGCGCTGCTGCCGCTGGTGAAGCCGCTGCTGCTGGTGCTGGCGAAGCTGCTGCAAAAACTGGTGAAGCTGCGGCTGCCGGTGCTGCTGCTGCTGGCGACGCTGCGAAAGCAGGCGCTGACAAAGCAACTGAAGTCGTTAAGGCTGGTGCCGAAGCGATGAAGGAAGAAGCCAAGAAGTAATTCTTGGTCGCTTTCTAAAGCGATTTTGAAGAAGGCTGTTCCGCGAAAGCGGGGCAGCCTTTTTCTTTTGCGTTGACGATCATAAAACGCTAATGCGCGCGCTTCCATGCCTGCCTACACCCGTTGGCGGCTTGGACAATTGTCGATAAATCAGATTAGGGATTGCCCACATGAAAAAAATTGCTGTTTCTCTCGTTCTCGCTTCCGCGATGGCTCTTGCTGCTTGCTCAGGCGCACAAGAAGCTGGTGAAGAAGCTGCTGAAGCTGGCGCAGAAGCCGCTGAAGCTGGTGCCGAAGCTGCTGCTGCTGGTGCAGAAGCTGCTGGTGAAGCCGCTGCTGCAACAACCGAAGCTGCTGGCGCTGCCGCTGGTGAAGCTGCTGCAAAAACTGGTGAAGCTGCGGCTGCTGGTGCTGCTGCAACTGGTGAAGCTGCTGCTGCCGCTGGTGCCGCTGCTGCAAAAGCTGGCGACAAAGCAACCGAAGTCGTTAAGGCTGGTGCTGAAGCTATGAAAGAAGAAGCTAAGAAGTAATTCTTAGCCGCTTTTTTGAGCGAATTTGAGAAAGGCTGTTCTGCAATCGCAGAGCAGCCTTTTTCTTTGCCTGAAACATAGCGCGCGCTATGGAGTAAGGATGCGACCTCTTCACCAAACACTGCTCTTAACGGCTGTATTGCTGGTCAGCGCATGTGGTCCCGCAGATAGCGATCCTGGCCCCGGTGGCGTGACCGCAGGCGATGCCAAAGCTTTGGACGAAGCCGCGAAAAAACTGGACGAGCGGGATAAGGACGTCGGTGAGGAGCCGAAGTAACGCAAAAGACCGTAGCGCTGAGCCTGTCGAAGCGCGCCTAAACGATAAGCGCACTTCGACAGGCTCAGTGCTACGGTAATCACTCAGCCATTACCGATGCTCGCTGGCTACCGCGCGGCTAACACCCTGCATCATTGCCATACGGTCTGGGATCGAGGCTGTGGTATCACCCATCATCACTGCGACGGCATAGCGTTTGCCATCAGGCGCAGTCATGATCGCGATATCATTATAGCCGGTTGAAACCCCCGCCAGCTGTTGGCCGGTGCCGGTTTTATGGCCGAAACGCCAACCGGCTGGCACGCCCGCTTTTAACCGGTTCGGGCCGCTGCTGGTTCGCTCCATCATCGCCATCAACATCCGTGTTGAGGATGATGATAACAGGCTGCCTTTGCTCAATTCCCCCAATGCTTTAACAAGCGCCAACGGGCTGGCGCCATCAACGGGATCGGCAAGGTAGCGGTCGAGTGCAGCTTTGCGTTGATCATAGCTCAATTTCGCCCGCGCAGCTTCAAAGTTGTTGCCGATGGCATAGCTTTGTTGCCACTCCATCCCGGCAATGCCGGATTGCAAACCCCGTTCACCGGGACCAAAACGGATTTTGCCAAGGCCTTTGCGGCTGATGAAATCGCGCACCGCCTCTGGCCCGCCTACGGTCCGCAACAGGCTGTCGTTCGCGGTATTGTCGCTTTTGGTGATCGCCAGTTCTAGCAACGCCTGCACCGTTTCTTGTACCTCGCCATTGGCGATGACGCGTTCACGGATCGGTTGATGAAACACGGCCAGATCATCGCGAGTGATGCGCACGATTTGGTCCAGCTTTAACTTGCCACGATCCACCTGATCCAACACCGTCATTGCGACCCACATTTTGGATACGCTTTGTTGCGGGAACAATTCTTCGCCGCGTTTCGATATCGACCAGTTGCTGTCAATGGCCAGCACCGCAACGCCGGTACGCCCAGGAAAATTCCGCCACAATTCGGTGATCTGCGTCTCCAGCGCCTCGGGCGCGCCGTTCGATTTTTGCTGAACCGCGACCGGTGGCGGCGCAGGCTTGGTAACGACGACGGGCTTTGTCACCGGTGGTCGCGGGTTTTCGACGCGCGGCGGTGGCACAGTCGAACAGGCCGCGAGCAATATCGATGTGATCAGCGCAAGCGCAAGGCGCGGCCGCAGGATTGGATTGGACATGACAGACATCTGCCACAGCCCATATGAATTGCAACCGAACGAAGAAATGCTTGGAACGCGCCTTTGCGATGAACGATTCGCTCCACGCGGCAAAGCGAAGGAATTGCCCGCGCGCAAGGATTTGACTTGACGTTTTTGGCTTGCCGTTGTTGTCCACATTCAGTTTTTTGGAATATCGGGCGGGTCAAACAACATGGAAAACGAGAACGGCATTTTCATCGGCGCGTCTGTGAAAGCGAGTGGCATCGGCGACCCACAATATCTCAACCTGAAACGCGCGAACCGCCACGGCCTTATCGCGGGCGCAACCGGCACGGGCAAGACGGTGACGTTGCAGGGATTGGTCGACAGCTTTTCCAAAATCGGCGTTCCTGTGTTTGTCTCTGACGTAAAGGGCGATTTGGCGGGGCTCGCGATGGCCGGGTCGCCAACCGGAAAGCTGCACGATGCCTTTACCGCCCGCGCTGCTGAAATCGGATATGAAGGCTATAGCTATGCCGACAATCCCGTCGTTTTTTGGGATCTCTATGGCGAACAGGGTCATCCGATCCGCACCACGATATCCGAAATGGGGCCGTTGCTGCTATCGCGGATATTGGATTTGAACGAGACGCAAGAAGGCGTTCTGAACATCGCGTTTCGCATCGCTGATGACGAAGGCATGTTGCTGCTCAATCTCGAAGATTTGCAAGCGATGCTCATTTGGTGCGCGGAAAACACCGCGCTGATTGGCACCAAATATGGCCATGTCACTAAAGCCTCGGTCGGTTCGATCCAGCGCCAGCTGCTGACGCTGGATGGTCAAGGCGGCGCGCGCTTTTTTGGTGAACCGGCTTTGGAGATCACCGACTTTTTGAAAATCGACGAAAAAGGCCGCGGTCATGTGAACGTGTTGGCGGCGGACAAGCTTATGGCCAGCCCCAAACTCTATGCAACGTTCCTGTTGTGGTTGCTGTCCGAATTGTTTGAGGCGTTGCCAGAGGTTGGCGATCCCGATCAGCCGAAACTGGTGTTCTTCTTTGACGAGGCGCATTTGCTGTTTGACGAGGCGCCCGATGCTTTGATGGCCAAGGTCGAACAAGTTGTCCGCCTGATCCGATCCAAAGGCGTCGGCGTCTATTTCATCACGCAAAACCCGATTGATATTCCCGAGAAAGTGGCGGGCCAGCTGGGCAACCGTGTGCAACATGCTTTGCGTGCGTTCACCCCGCGCGATCAAAAGGCGATCCGAGCCGCCGCGGAAACGTTTCGTATCAATCCCGACCTAGATGTCGAAACCGCGATAACCGAATTGAAAGTGGGTGAGGCGCTGGTTTCGACCCTGATGGCTGACGGAGCGCCGTCGATTGTGCAGCGCACTTTGGTAAAGCCGCCGTGTTCGCGGGTTGGCCCGTTGGACGCAAAGGAGCGCGCGATTATTCAATCGATTTCGCCATTTTCCGACAAATATGACGCGGAGGTCAACCGCGAATCGGCCTATGAAGTGCTACAACAGAAAGCCACCGATGCAACGGCTGTCGCGCAACAGGTTGACGAACAAGGCGAGGAAGAGGTGCGCAAACAGCCGCGTGTGTCCGAATCCTTATGGGGCAAAGTTGGGAAGGCAGCCGCAGGAGCCGCTGCCGCCTCGGCAGGAACGATGATCGCGCGCTCGTTAACTGGGCGAAAATCGAGCGCATCGCCGGTGAAAAGCGCGGCTGGCGCAGTTGCTGGAGCATTGGGTACAGAATTGGGCAAAGCGTTCGGCTTTCCCGGCCTTGGTCGCTTCGCGCGCGGCTTGCTCGGCGGATTGATGCGTTAAAGTGGAGCGATGGGTATGGTACTAAAATACATATTGGCATTGGCAGCAGCCGTTGTAACTGCCCCTATTTATGCTGGCAACGAACCAACGGAAGGCGTCGTCACCGCGATATTGGGCGACAGTGACCGCGTCGACTTATTGCCGGGACAAACGATCATTTTTGTGCCGGAGGGCGGCAGAATGACGTTTATCCGTTTTGTCGAGGGGCCAATGGAGCCCGGCCAAGGCGAGTTGAAACTCGAATTCGGGTCGCTCGGCGGCCAAACCAGCTTGATCGCGACAAGCAAGTCGGATCAAGCTTTCAATTACAACGCCGAGATCGTCAAACGGCTCGGCGCGAAAAAGGGAAAGAAGACAACGGTCTGCACCATCATCGCGGGCGGTGGTGCCTTTGAGACATGGCCGCAACCCATTCCAGCATTGCGCGTCATGAATTTCAAACCCGCTGCCGAGGGCGAAATCGGCTGTAGATAATAGCTGAAAATGACACGGCCCGGAATTGCTTCCAGGCCGTGCCGACATTCGTCGATTGCAGATGGGTCGCTTATGCAAGAGGCCGACGAACGCCTATCCCTTGTT
>JBEBKE010000020.1:0-25932 GCA_040079555.1 Sphingorhabdus sp.
ATCGTTCTCAGCAATGAACGCTCCAGTCGAATCCCGCAGGGTCAGGACGCTGTCGGACAGGGTTCCATTGAGAATGGTCGAGAAGGTGTAGGTCTGGCCCTGCACCAACACGACACGGTACCAGTCGTGGTCGCCGTCCGAATCGATGGTGCCGCTGATATAGCCGCCCAGTGTCGCCGTGGCCGTCGTCGAAGTTGTGGCAGCAACGGTATCAACGGTGTGCGGCGGCGCATTCACGCCTTGCGCCGCCTTGGCCGAATCCCCTTCGGCCGGAGCCAGACAGCCAGGGCAGGTGCAGGGACCGATTTCGGCACGAAGCGCAACTTCGGAGGTGAATTCATCGTTGAGAGAGTTTGCCATAGCCGACCACTAGTCTCCAATCCGGTCGCCAAGTGCTGACCAGACAAGGTTAATTACCGAAAGTTGAACTATTTTGCCACAGGGCAGCCCCCCGTGTCCACATCGGCGCGACGTGCGAGCCGCACCGCTGGTAAGTACTCGGCGGGTCGTCGCGTCGAGAGCCCAGGTTCCGGCGACGACACACCATTGCCAGGCGAAAATCGAAGAATTGGCGCACCCGACAGGATTCGAACCTGTGGCCTCTGCCTTCGGAGCAACTACCACGGGTTCTACGCCAGAGTGCGGCGTTGCCTGTCTTTGCGCGGTTTTCTGCGACTTTGCAAGGGTTTGATTGAGGCAATCCCTACGCTGGCCTAGTGCAGTCTTGGTCCGCTTTTCCGTTCAACTGCTTACGCAGTGCTTACGCAAGACCGGACCGGAATTCCGGAGCTGGCGATGCCAAAGATCAACAAGAAGGCGGTGGATACCGCCATACCGAACGGACGGGATTACGTCATCTGGGACAGCGAGCTCCCCGGATTCGGCCTGCGCGTGTTCGCTTCGGGCAAGCGCAGCTATGTGCTCCAGTACCGGTCGCTCGGACGCTCACGGCGATATACGATCGGGCTGCACGGCGTATGGACGCCGGAATCCGCGCGACTGGAAGCGAAAGCGCAACTCGGACGGATCGCCCGTGGTAACAATCCGGCAGAAGAAAAGCAGCTCGATCACCAGGCGCTGACCGTCAAGCAATTGTGCGACCTCTATCGGGCCGACCTCGAAGCGGGGCTCATTCTTGGCAAGGGCGGGAGATCTAAGAAGGCCAAGACCATCTACACCGACCTCGGACGGATCAAGCGCCATATCATCCCATTGCTCGGAACCCGCCGGGTCAAGGACCTGACCAGGGCCGACGCGACCAAGCTGCTCAAGGACGTGATGGCCGGCAAAACCCGGACCACCGTCAAAACCGACAAACTGCGTGGAAAGTCGATTGTGCGCGGAGGCCCCGGAACGGCATCGCGCACGTTGGGTCTGTTCGGCGCGATCCTGACCTACGCGATCAATATGGGGATCATTGACAACAATCCCGCACATGGCATTCGCAAACCCAAGGATCAGGTTCGCCAGCGTCGCCTGACCGAAGCGGAATATCGAACGCTCGGGCGGATGCTCGCGGAATTCAGTAGTGACCATGCCTATTCAACATCGGTTGACATCATCCGGCTGCTCGCACTGACAGGCTGCCGCCGCAGCGAGATTATCGGTCTGCGCTGGGATGAGGTCGATTTCGAAGGAAGCTGCCTGCGGTTGGCTGAATCAAAAGAGGGCTATTCGATCCGCCCCGTAGGGCTGCCCGTACTGGAAATTCTCGAAGACCGCCGCCCCTATGCAGACGGCGAATTCATCTTCACTGGCCAGCGCAACAGCCCGGTGTTTGGGGCGTTTCCGCATCATTGGGACCGGATATTCAAGGGTTCCGCATTGGACGGCGTAACCGCGCATGTCCTTCGACACAGTTTTGCCAGCCTTGCCAATGATCTCGGCTTCACCGAAGTTACCATTGCCGCGCTGGTCGGCCACGCCAAGGGATCGGTGACCAGCAAATATATCCACACACTCGACTCGGCACTTGTGATGGCAGCCGACACTATTGCCGGATACATTGATGGGCTTCTGGAAGGCATAGAGTTCAAGCTCACCACAAACTCACTTGACCGCTCCTCGCGAAAATCGACGCTGGAAAAGTTTCTCGCAGCGGCACGCAACTCAGCCGAAGAAGCTGCCAGAGCGTAGTGTGTGGCAGCCAGAATTTAGAATTCAAATCGCGCCAATTCAGCATAAAGATGAGAAAGCGACGACTTGCGATCAATCCGCCAATGCTCCTCGCCGAAACCGGTCTCAGCTTCTGAGAAGCCCAGGCCTTCCTCTACAAATTTCATCCAACTGAACTAAGCGCATTGGCCGATTTACTGCGTGTCCGACTCCGCCAAGTTGTTGCGGGGTGCAACGCTTTGTCGGAGTCGGTCCACGCTTCAATCGCACTTTGCCTGATGCGGCCATTTCGAATGCAGGCACCTTCTTGATGTAACATCTGAGGAGGTTGAAATGACAAAAATCAGCAGACAGTGGCTCGCGAGCTGCGCAGGGATGGCATTGGTTGGCTTGACGCAACCGGCATGGGCGGATGGTACGCCCGAATGCAATTGTTCCCCGTCAACATCGTCCGCCTGATCGCGATGATAGGCTGTCGTCGCAGCGAGATTATCAACCTGCTGTGGAAGGATGTTGATAGTGACCATAGCTGCCTCAGACTTTCACAGAGCAAAGAGGGATTTTCCGTCCACCCAATCGGCCTTCCTGTCGTCGAATTTCTGGACAGCGAGCGCCCTTTGCCGATGGCAGCTATGTTTTTCCGGGTTGGGGCTATGACAATGCCTTTGGCGGTTTCCTCAACCAATGGGATGCCATCTTCAAAGGCTCACCGCTTGACGGGGTGACGGCTCATGTCCTGCGTCACAGCTTTGCCAGTCTGGCCAATGACCTGGGTTACACAGAAATCACTATTGCCGCACTGATAGGTCATTCCAAGGGCACGATGACCAGCAAATATGTCCATACGCTCGACACTGTGCTGGTGATGGCGGCCGACAGTAACGTTGGCGCATTGTGGATTGTACCGCAATGTGAGCCATGACGCTTTTCACGTGGGAAAGATGGTTCGCCAAATGCAAGGCGATGATGCCGGAGAGGAACATCGTGTTGCCCCCGCGGCAACTGTTTCGCCCACTTGGCGCAGTTTGGCTGCCGCATGACTTAGATTTGAAAATGCAACCAGCGTTTGCACATGAGGTGACCTTTCATTTTGGAGCGTCCTGCGCGGATGCATGGCAAGGCGATCCACATGAGAGGCTTGAAGCTAGCCAAGCAGATTTCTGACAGATTGCTCCAATTCAACGTCGATAGATTTGGGCACAGTGGCCTTGGGAAGAAACAGCCTGACCGCACCAAGAGGAAAGGCAATGATTGCAAGTCTGCATGTGAGCAACGGGCGGTTGATACGACGAGAAAAGTCCATCATTGCGTTGCCGACCTCGTCGTTCACATGGACCAATTGTTCACGCAATAGCTTCGGCGTTTGATCGTTCAGGAACTCGCTCGGCCTGCAACAGACCAGCACAAGCGCGATGTCAGCTTCGTCGCGACAAAAACGCGGGGTAGCGAGTGCAGCCTTAACCCCGGCTTGCATGGCATCATCATTCGCGAACGCAGCCATGATACGCATGTGAAAGGTCCGGACAGCATACAACCACGCCTCAGCCATCACACCCTCGCGCGATCCGAAACGATGATAAAGCGAGCCGATTGATATGCCTGTAGTATCGCGGAGAGCCGTTACCGTTGCTTGACCTTGCTCCGCCATCAGCCGCCCTACCGCTGCATAAACGTCTCGATCTTCAAAGCTTGACACTCGTCCCATTCGCCATCCATATACTAGAAATTATTTTCTACAAAGGCTGATTCGCAATGCAGATCTTTTTGTTTTGGGTTGCCGCTGCGGTGGCTGCGATAACCTTTTATGTTCACACATTCATCGGGGGCGCTCGCGTCGCGCAGCCATTGCTTGCGGACGAGAGTCTGCCGCTTGCGACAAAGTGGCTGTCTTATTATTGCTGGCATCTGGTCACGATCATGATCGCCGCGATGACATTGTTTTTTGCAGCGGTCGCCAGTTTCGGCATCGCTTCACCCCTCGTTTTGGCATTTTCACTTTTCTGCCTTTCATGCAGTGGGCTGAGCGCGATTGTGGCTATGAAGGGTGGGATTGCCCCGTGGCGGTTTCCATCAACAACGCTGTTCGCAATTGTGGGCTTGGCCGGCACGGCAGGTGTGCTGATATGAACAAGCCAATGACCTTGGGGCCGCCGCAGCCCTCGCTTAGCACGGCCAAAGACAGCACAGTTGAGATTTAGTGCTCGAGCTCGCTTCATGGTGGCATCGGCTTCGAAGCGCCATTCAGGCATAAATCGCGATTTGGCCTAGAACTGATTTGACGGCTTTACGCCACACTGATCGATCAAATTGGAGGGGTTGGGTTTGCCAATAGAACTTCGTCAACTTCGATATGCCGTGATGACTGCAGATACCCAGAGTTTCGCTCGCGCAGCAGAGGCCCTCCACGTCAAGCAATCAACGCTCAGTCGCAGGGTGATGTTGCTTGAAGACGGATTGGGGGTCCGGCTCTTCGAACGCACAACACGGGGTGCAGAACCGACTGAAAACGGTCGCGTCTTTATTGAACAGGCACGACGTATCGTTACCGACGTCGACAATCTGCAGACCACTGCCAGAAATGTCAGCTACGGGCTGCATGGCAGAATCGCCGTTGGATATTGTTCGCCATTGATGTCCGGCAACCTCAAGTTGGCCATTTCTGACTATTTGACACGATTTCCCGATGTCCAATTCGATGGAGTGGAGGCGGGTCCTGGCAAGTTGCTCCATGGCCTCAAATCCCGAACAACGATACTACGCCATGCTGGACGACGTTCCCTTGGCCGCGTAACTTAAACCAAAGGGCCTCCGGCAATCCAGGCGCGGTTCACTGCCGTCGCAGTGAGATCATCAACCTGCTGTGGAAGGATGTCGATATTGACCATAGCTGCCTAAGGCTGTCGCAAAGCAAGGAGGGATTTTCAGTCCGCCCAGTCGGTCTTCCCGTGATTGAGTTTCTGGAGACCGAACTCCCTTACGCCGATGGCAGCTATGTGTTTCCTGGCTGGAGCTATGACAATGCCTTTGGCGGTTTCCCCAACCAATGGGATGCCATTTTCAAGGGCTCGGTCCTTGACGGGGTGACTGCCCATGTCCTGCGGCACAGCTTCGCCAGCCTGGCCAATGATCTTGGTTACACAGAAATCACCATTGCCGCGCTGATCGGGCACTCGAAGGGGACGATGACCAGCAAATATGTCCATACCCTCGACACTACGCTGGTGATGGCGGCGGACAGCATCGCTGGTTACATCCACGGCCTGCTGAAAGGTGAGGCGTTCCGGCACGCCACCTTCGCCCTTGATCAGCGCCAGCCCGGTTGGCACCACCAATGGTTTGAATCGGCGCTGCAGGGTTAAGCATTGACGAGGATTGCAAAGTTCAATATTAGGAGTCCTAAGATGATTCGTGAACAATTGACATATGGCTTTGGACGCCTGGCTGCAGTGGCCCGTCAGCGCGATTGGGGGGCGGGAGAGGCCGCCGGACTTACCCCGACGCAGGGGGATGTCTTGCGCCTGCTCGCAGACCGTCCTGCCGGTTTGCGGTTGAAAGACCTTGCAGCGCAGTTGAGTGTTCGCCCTTCGACAGCGAGCGATGCTGTTTCATCACTTGTTGGCAAGGGTCTGGTTGAGCGATCCGCCGATCCGGATAACGGCAAAGCGATCTGTGTTACACTTTCACCCGGTGGCCGCTCGATTCTGGGGCAGGTGCCGGACGGCCATCATTCGATCGTTGAACTGATGAGCGACGACGATGTTGCTGCAGTGCATGGTGCCGTACTACGCACCATTACACACCTACAGCGCGCTGGTCAGATAGCGCCGCAACGGATGTGCGTAACCTGCCGCTATTTTGTTTCTGAAGCTGATCTGGATGCGTCAGCAGGGCATTTTTGCCGATTGATCAAGAAGCCACTCGAAATGGCCGATCTGCGGATCAATTGCCCGGAGCATGAGGAGCTGACTGTCTACAAGTGAATGCCTTCGGGTCGCACCGGGGCTGCGCGCGCCGCGCTCTCTGCGCTTAATACGATTAGGAGTCCTACCGTGAAATCGAAAGCCATTTTCTATCACGCCGGTTGCGGTGTTTGCGTTGCTGCCGAACAAGCGCTGGGCCAAGCGCTCGATCCGGCGCGCTATGACATCGAAGTGGTCGATTTCAATACTGCCCCAGACCGGGTTGCCGAAGCCGAAGCGGCCGGCGTCCAGTCGGTCCCGGCCTATGTGATCGACGGCCAGGCTTTTCACATCAATTTCGGCGCTTCGATAGCGGCAGTGAAGGGAGAGGCATGATGAGCAGGCTTGTCTTAACGATCGGGCTGGCAACGCTCGCGACAACGACCGCTCTTGCCCATAGTGGTCAAGGAGCCAAGCGTGCCAGACCTGCAACGGAACGCATCAGCCCATCTCACGAACACAAAGGTGGCATCCAACCGGCTGCCAATACTGCGGTCCTTGCGCCTTTCGACATTGTCCATGCGAAGATCAAAACCGAAGGAAATGTTGCGGTCTTTCACATGGCGGTCTCGGGTCGGGCCGGGGTCACAAGGCCAACGCCCACCGGAAAGTTCGAGGGCTCGACCGTCTTTTCCTATGTCTGGCCGACCACCATCGATCCCTGGGAGGTGGGCTTTGAGCGGGGGTCAGGAATTTTGGCGCTTGCCGTAACCTCCCATCCCGATTTCGACGACACGCCCTTGTTCGATGAAACGCGCGATGGCAACCGAGCCAATGATGGTGGTGAATGGCATATGCATTGGGTTGTCCTTGGGCCAGATGAGGCCTGTGGCAAAGATGGGTTGAAAGTCAAAGACATTCCCTCTGGAGCGCAGCCGCGCCTTCCTAGGACATGGCCGGGCGCACCAATCCTGATCGACAGTCCGAACTGGCAGACGAGCATAGACCGTGAGACGGTGGAAGTACGGGTGCCATTTGATGACATTTCAGTTGTCAAAGCGGCCAGTTTCGATGGCGTCACCGCAGGGCTGCGTGTCAATGCGAGCGCACACGCCCCCCTGCTGTGCATTGCCAATGTCTTCAAGATCGCGTCGGGAAATCTGAGCCTGCCAGGCAAGGTCGATCAATAGTTTGTCTGCGTTTCTTGTTTGCAGATGCTTGCCCAGAATCTGCCAACTCCAGACGGGTTCCACTTCGGCGGAGCCCGTCACCATATCAAGACGGGCAATCTGGCCGTCGCTGATCGCTGTCTAGGTCAAGCTACCCGATGTCGTCTCGGGATTGAAACGGGTACCCGCGCTTTCGCCCCGGCGTTGCAAACCGACATGCCAAATTGTGCGACGCTCGCCGTTTCAGCCAACTATTGAAAGGTCGCCAAGTCATGAACGATGCAACTGCCCCCGAATGGACAACCACCCAGTGGTTCAATAGCGAACCGCTTACCGTGGAGGCATTGCGCGGACGTGTTGTCGTTCTGGGAACTTTTCAGATGCTCTGCCCAGGCTGCGTCTCGAGCGGATTGCCGCAACTCCAGAGGATCGAGCAGACGTTTGCCAAAAAGGATGTCGCCGTTGTTGGCCTGCACACAGTATTCGAGCATCACGCCGCAATGATGCCGGTATCGCTTGAGGCATTTCTGCACGAGTATCGCATCACATTTCCGGTTGGCGTCGATGCGCATGATGATCCGCATGGTGCCTCGATCACGATGCGGCGCTATGGCCTTCGCGGCACGCCGTCGCTGGTATTGATCGACAGAGCAGGTCGCATCCGTCACAGTGGATTCGGTATGGAACCCGACATGGCCGTGGGAGCGAGGATTGCGCAGCTGATCGGTGAGCCAGGAGCCGAGGTCATAGATCGCGCAGACCCCAGCAAGAGTGTTTGCGCTGTCGAGGGTAAATGTGACTGAGCAAGGGAATGAATGCCTTAGCGGGCATCTCGATTGCCAAAAGCAAACCCGGCGAAAACGTTCGATTTGGCTGGAAATGTTAATATCATGGCGTTGGCAGCGTAGTTGTGTTTTCACTGAACCAGCCAAACACCTTTCCAATATGATCAGGTGAAACTGCGCTTGCAGTTGCCGTCAAAATATCCACCAGACTGACCTCGCGCAATGCGGCCCGATAGCCCTGTTCAGCTTTCGCGAAAGCTGACGCAATCGGACAAGCATGCTTGCATTTGTCCGGCAAATTGGCACACGGGCCTGCCTGGCGAATTTCTGTACAGCGGAACATCGGTGCTGGTCCATCAATCGCGCGCATTATGTCCCACAGATTGATTTTTGATGGTAATCGCGCAAGGGCGTAACCGCCGGTTTTGCCCTTGAAGGTCCTGACAATGCCCGCCCTGCTGAGCGCCTGCATCTGTTTGGCCATATAGGCGACCGGGAGGCCGTGATATTCGGCCAGTGCGGCAAGGCTGAGGCCGCGGCCATTGGGCAGCGGCGCAAGCAATACACAGGCATGCACGGCCCACTCAACACCCTTATTGATGCGCATTCAATCTTCTCGCTTGCAAGATCGTTTTAACATGGATATCTTATATCCGAATTGAGTCGCAAGTGCAACCACTGTTGCGGGCATGGTAGTGACGAAAGGGCCGTTAGATGATGGGAAAACCCGACCTATTCGATCGCGTCGCACAGTTTCTGATCGCCTTTGTCGCTCTCTTCGCACTCGCCAACAGTGCCTTCATGCTCATTGATCCCATCAATTGGTATTTTGCCGTTCCGAACGTCAGATTTACCGGACCGCCCAACCTGCATTTTATTCGCGACATTGGCGCGGCGTATCTGGCTTGCGGTGTTATGCTGGCTTACGCAGCATTTTACCCTTCCGGGCGCTGGCTGGCCGCCTTTTCCGGCAGTCTGTGGCTGATTGCGCATGGCCTGATTCATGTCTGGGAAGTCGCAGTCGGGGTTTGCGGGCCCGGGCAGTTCTGGAGTGACTCGCCTGCCACGGTCTGGATACCGTTATTGGTGTGGGTTGCGCTTTGCATTTTGTTCGTGCGCCAACGGATTGCGCCAGCGGGTTTGCCCAAATTCGCCTTGCTTGGCGCTATTGATCGCATGTCGCCGGGCGAGTCCGCCTATTGTCATGAACTTGCCGGAGTGAACGGCCGCGCATTTGAAAAGTTCGCAAACTTCATGCCAGTGACCATGCACCGATGGGAAGCGCCCGCCGATCTGTTTCACATGGCGAGGATCGGTGCGACACTTGTCGAGGATTGCGGCCCTTGTGCGCTGACAGCCGCCAAAGGCGCACTGGACGATGGAGTATCGAGGGAGCACGTCAATGCGGCACTTTCCGGTAATCCCCCTGACGGCGATCTCAGAACTGCCTTTGAATTTGGTCAGGCGATTGCCCTGCATGCAGGCGATTCCATTGCCCTGGGCGAAGCGATAGAGGCGAGCCATGGTCGCACTGTCCGCCTTGAACTGGCGATGACCGCTGCCGCAGTTCGCACTTATCCTGCGCTGAAACGCGGCCTTGGGCTTGGCACATCCTGCTCGTTAGTTCCGCTGAGGGTCTGATTGACTCGGTGGAACGGAAGGTGCGACTGAAAAGGATAGCGGATTTGGTTGGTGAGGCATCGGCAGAGGTTAGCGCGACCGATGGTGACACGGCGGGCGCAACCTGTTCACCGAACGGCAAATGCGAGTGAATGTGGGGAAAAGGCTTGAAACCGAAAAAGCTGGCCGTCGCTGTCAGGCATGCGGCATTTGAGGATCTTGGCACGTTTCAATCGACGCTGACCGCCAGCGGCTACAGCACCCAGTATCTCGACGCGGGCTGCGACCATCTGAACCCGGCATCAAATGCTGACCTCCTGATCGTGCTGGGCGGTCCGATTTCAGCAAATGACGAGGCATACTATCCCTATTTGCGCCATGAAATCGAACTGATCGAGCAAAGGCTCTCGGCCGGTTTACCGATACTGGGAATATGCCTTGGTGCCCAGCTGATTGCCCGGGCCATGGGGTCTCGCGTCTATGCCGGCCCTGCCAAGGAGATCGGGTTCGCCGCAATAGAGCTGACCAAAGCAGGCTTATCGTCCCCTATATCTGAACTAGCAGGCGGGTCGGTTCTTCACTGGCACGGCGAAACGTTTGACCTTCCCAACGGCGCAACATTGCTCGCATCGACAGCAATTTGCGAAAATCAGGCATTCAGCGTCGGGACCCAAGCAATGGCCTGCCAGTTTCATCCAGAAGTCTGTGATGGTCGTTTCGAACGTTGGCTCATCGGCCATCATAGCGAACTGGTCTCTGAGCGGATCGACATCGGCCACCTTCGAGCAACAGAATGGGGCGAGCGCGATGCGCTGCGATTGCGCAGCGATGCGTTCCTCAAGATCTGGTTGGCTCAGCTTGTCTGAACGCGTGTTCTTGGCGGAGCAGAGAGTGATCCAAATCCCGATGGCTTTGACTTATCTCCCCCTTCTCGTTTGGGAGGGGCATTATGGGCTCCGATCAATGAGATTTGGTATGAGAGGGAGGTCATGGGGTCTGAGTTGGAATCATCCGTCAACGGCCCAGGCTACCGCGAGCACGGCCACAGCCAATACCAGACAAAGCGGCGAATATAGCAGTGTGTCGAGCCGGGCGAACCGAGAACCACGTTGCCGCTTCGTGAAACCTACCAGATTGAAATCCCCAATCGCCCTTAAGGCGAATACCGCGGCAAGCAGATATGCCACTGGTCGAAGGATTGCCGACCCGACCGGAGAAGGCAGGAACTCCAGAAGGGCCGCGACTAACCAGGCGCAGGAAAACAGGCCGAGCGCGACCGCTGCCGTCGCCCACATTGGCGGTGCAAAGGCCGCTTCGCCATCTATCTCTGGTATGGCGCTGTTGATGCCGACCTTTCCCCCAAGTAGCCAATAAATGTGCAGTGCGCCAAGGAGTGCAAAAATTGCAATCGCCGCGATTCCGATGACCTCGATCATCATTGTTGATCCCCATCGCCGCAAGCAGCGGAAGCGAACGCCATATTGCCAACGACCGTGACGTTAGCTGCACGACGATGTCGATGAAGGAGACCCAGCACTTCTGACGATGAGTGTAACGCAGAAATGTGGCCATTACGCTGGAGTAATTGTAGATAGCGCGCACCAAAAGATCGGTTGGTAACCAGTGATGATAGCGAAATGCCGCCATCAGGCCGTGTTACACGGTTGAGTTCGTCAATGAATGCGCACTGGTCAGGCATGACATGAAGAGCTCCCCAAGACATTGTTTGAGAAAATGCGTTTGACTTGAAAGGCAGGGAGGTTGCATCGGCCTGCAACAAGAAGATGTTATCAATCCGCCCACCCCGCAGGCGATGCAGGCGGTCCCGGGCGCGGCACAGCATACCTATCGACATATCGGTAAGAACGATTAGGTGATTTCGTATTCGTGCATGGCTTTCTGCGGTAAAAACGAGCGAGCCGCAGCCTATATCGATAATTGGACCCTCCTTTCCAGCCAGCGCTTGATCACAAGCATCCCGATAATGAGCTACCGGGCATCCCCAAACTAATCGGTTATACGCGCGGCCTCCGACGACAAAATCATAAAGCCAAGCTTGTTTGTCGTAAAAATCAGCGCCATGTCCGCGCACAACAGAGTAAATACCCTCAGCTGTCTTTTGTAAATCGACACCATCGTTCAGCACATTGTCAAACTGGCTCAACCAGGTCATCGACCAATACCAAGGCCGGTGACTACCAAAAGACAGCGCTCCTTCAAACGAGTCAGAATAGCATCTATTGGCACGCTCTCGGACCCGAGAGCCTCGACCACGGCAAAGAGATAATTGGCAACAAGGGCTTCGCCAGCGACACGAGTGGTGGAGATCGGTAGCGCGGGTGCCTCGCGCGCAAGACGTTCGGCTATCTCTGCCGTGAAGAACTGCAACTGCGGCTCGTAAGCAGATCGATCAAACATCACTGATCGAAGCAAGGTTCGGCTAAGCTCGGGTGTTTCGACATAGTTCGAAATGAGCCGCTCTGCATATGCAAACAATACATCACAGCAGCCAGCGGCATTCGGAATTGAGGGGCGTATTTCAGCCAGCAAGCCCTCGATTTCGGATGAAAGAATGTCCCGAAGCAACATCTCTTTTTCCGGAAAGTGCGCAAAAACTGTACCGACGGCGACACCAGCCCTTTCGGCAATGTTACGCGTGGAAGTCGCCTCATAGCCATGGTCACGAAACAGGTGGCGGGCACAGGCTATGATTCTTATCCGCGTCGCACGCTTCTGCGCTACACGTACCCCAACAGAATTTTCGATGACTATGCTCATTGAGTATGCTCAATATCATGAAGTATAAGCGTGTCAATCCGCAAGCGAGGCCCAATTTCAAGGCGATGGCTCACTTGGAATATGATCCAACCCGCTTTTGGCGCGCCCGCGCGACAGTGTCAGGTCGGGGCCATAGTCCGGATACGGGCACCAGACCGTGGGCTGGCCGGAGAGCTTGAGGCTTTTGATAAGTTTCATGAAATCAATTGCAATAGATCTTGCTTTGATGGTTAATAGCCCCCTGATTTCGGGGTCGGGGATTTGCACCACTGACCTCGATCAAATTTGTTGATGAAGGTAGAAAAGAATGACGGGTCGCAAGCCCAAATCGAACCCAAGCTGTCGCGTCTCGCGCGTCGTAATATTGGGTGGCGGGACCGCTGGCTGGATGACCGCGACCGCGCTGGCGCGTACTTTCGGGCGGACGTTATCAATAACCCTGCTCGAATCCGAGGAAATCGGGACGGTGGGAGTCGGTGAGGCGACAATTCCGACAATCCACTGGTTCAATGAACTGATCGGGCTTGATGAAACCGAGTTCTTACGTGCAACCAAGGCCAGTTTCAAGCTGGGTATCGAGTTCGTCGATTGGGCACGGCCGGGGCATCGCTATTTTCATCCATTCGGATCCTATGGTGCGGCTCTTCCCGGCGTTGCCTTCCATCACCGCTGGCTGAAGGCCTGCGCCGAGGGGCTCTCGATGCCGCTCTCGGCATTGTCACTGGCAGGGCAGCTGGCGAACGACAGCCGTTTCGCCAAGCCGACGGGCGATGCGCGCTCGATCCTTTCGACACTGGGCTATGCTTATCATTTCGACGCGAATCTCTTCGCCGCGCACCTCAGGACCATTGCCGAACCAGCCGGCGTGACGCGCATAGAAGGCAAGCTGCAGGATGTGGAGCGCGATCCCAACAGCGGTTTCGTCCGCGCTCTCACTACCCAGCGCGGAGAGCGTCTCGAAGGCGATCTGTTCATAGATTGCTCGGGCTTCAGGGCCTTGCTGATTGATGGGGTTATGGGATCGCCTTTGGAAGACTGGTCACAGTGGCTGCCATGCGACCGCGCGGTCGCTGTGCCATGCGAGCGGATTGCAAAGACGACCCCGTTTACCCGCTCGACCGCCCGCAACGCCGGTTGGCAGTGGCGTATCCCGTTGCAGCATCGGACCGGCAACGGCTATGTCTATGCCAGCCAATGGTGCTCGGACGACGAGGCAGCGGCGTCCTTGCTAGCCAATCTCGATGGAGAGCCGCTGGCCGATCCTCGCTTGCTGCGGTTCACCCCGGGCACACGGCGCGAGCCATGGATCGGCAACGTGGTCGCGATCGGTCTTTCTACGGGCTTCCTCGAACCACTGGAATCGACCAGCATCCATCTCATCCAAAGCGCCATTGCGAAACTGCTGACGCTGTTCCCGGACCGCGATTGTGATCAGGCGCTGGCCACGCGGTTCAACCGGTTGTTCAATGCCGACATGGATAATGTGCGGGATTTCCTCATCCTCCATTACCATGCCACCGAGGGACATGACACGCCGCTGTGGCAGCACTGCCGGAACATGGTCCTTCCCGATTCATTGGTCGAGCGCGAGGATCAATATCGCCGAACTGGACGGTTGATTCTGGCGACCGACGAGTTGTTCCGCGAAGCTAGCTGGTTGGCCGTGCTCAACGGACAAGGCATTACCGCGCGCGACTATAATCCATTGGCCGACGCGCTGGATTCCGCAGCCAATCGCGCACAGGTCGAACAGGTCGCCAGCGTCATAGCCCGGGCGGTTCCAACACTGCCGGATCACGATCAGGCGCTGGAAGCAATGTTGCACGGTACCGCGTGAGCGCCATCGAGATTACCGCGCGCCGTGTTGGTGCTGATGGCGAGCCCGTCGTAATTATTGACGGATTCCATCCAGATCCTGACGCATTGGTTTCGGCTGCTGTCGGTCGCACGTTCGTCCAGGCAGAGCGTCATTACCCCGGAGTGCGTGCGGAGCTTCCCGACGATTACATGCTGACGACACGGAAGGTCATCGCATCGGTGCTTGGCGATGTGTTTGCCTGCCGCAAAGCTATTGGTGTTCTCGATGCTAGCTTTTCATTGGTCACGACACCACCTTCGCAACTGACTATGATGCAGCGATTGCCCCACGTCGATTCAGTCCTGTCAGGGCGCTTTGCACTGGTCCACTATCTGACTGACGGCGATGGGACGGCATTTTTCCGCCATCGATCGACCGGATTTGAATCGATCTCCGAAGCGCGTTCAACGGAGTATTTTGCGCGGCTCAACGAAGAACTGCGCAACCTCGGTCCACCTGCGGTTGCGTACTTGTGCGACAGCAATCCGCTGTTCGAACGCATATCACTGGTCCCGGCTCAGACGAATCGCGCCGTGATCTATCGCAGCTCGTTGCTCCACAGCGGAGCCATCTCACCGGATGCAAAGCTCAGCGCTGATCCGGCGCGCGGCAGATTGACCGTTACAGCCTTCTTTGACACCGATTAGAATCAGAACCTGTCAAGCGCACCATCGAGGGTGGTGCCCCGACAATTATCGGATTTGGTGGGAACCTTTTTGACAGTAAGCTCATCCAATACCTGTTTTCGACGAGGGTTTGCGATGATCCAGTCCAGCTTGGCCAAAGCGAGCTACGTTCAAATGCCGGACATAGAACTTGTTGCCTGCGTCCTGCGCGGCGAACAAATGGCATTTCAAACCGTGATGGAGCGGCACAATCAGCGCCTGTACCGCACAGCGCGAGGGATTGTCGGTGATGATGTGGAAGCGGAAGATGTCATCCAAGAGGCATGGATGCTTGCTTTTGGGGCGATCACCAGTTTTCGCGGAGAAGCTGCCCTGCTCACCTGGCTGATCCGGATCGTCATCAATGAAGCCCGAGGACGGTTGCGCAAGCGCCGCCCTCAGGCCGAGCTTTCCGATGTTGAGACGGCGCAACAATCGGGGACCCTCATCCTCGGTTTTCCTGGGGGGCAAAAGGTCGATGATCCCGAAGCCAATGCCGCGCGCACCGAAGCGCGGATATTGGTTGAGCAGGCTGTCGACCGGCTGCCCGAATCATTTCGTCTCGTTTTTCTCCTGCGCGATGTGAAGGAATGCTCGATCGCGGAAACGGCGGCCATTCTGGACATTCGGCCGGAAACGATCAAGACGCGGCTGTTCCGTGCACGAAAGATGCTGCGCGATGATCTGAACACTGCCCTTGCCGATGCTCTGCACGGTAGCTTTCCATTTCTTGGCAGACGCTGTGAACGATTGACCAAGATCGTCATGCACCGCCTTTCCGGGCATCATGGATGGGGTCTGCGCACCTGACACGATGTTACGAACAGTATTGCTCAAAGAGGCTGTTGCATTATGGTTTCACGCTGCCGGGAAAAGGCGACAATGCAACTGACATGGCTACCCGCCCGATCACGCCGATGGAATCCCGAATCAAACCACCACCCATCCCGCAGCCGCTTTCGGGTTGCCAATGGGTTTGGGGTTCGATGCCAATCCATTCTCCGCACGGCGGGCGGATCAGATGGACAGACAGATTGGGATTTGGATCTGCCACGACGTTGGCAACCGGCCGAAAAATACCATGCGCCCAGTCAGCAGGGCCAAGCACGCGCGCCAGCGGACCGGCTCCATCAACAACGTCTTCCTTCAGGCGGAACCAACCCACGCTCTCGCCCGGTCTGGATTCCATCGCGTCCATGAACCACGGGCCACCGTGCGGTGCCTTGCGCGCTACGGCTGGGTATTGCAGTGGATTAAAACTGCAATCACACCCTGACTCATAGCCCGCAACCGTTATTGGTCGCGGTGATCCCAACGTAACTCGCACCATCGCGCAGGGCTGATCATGGCCTTCGACCCGAACCATATTATCGACGATGGAAATACGACCTCCCTGGTGAATAGGCGTGATCTGTGTGCGCAGCATCGCCAAAGGAGTCGGGCGCAAAAACCAGGCACTGACCGTCAGAGCTGCACCCCAATTGCGCTCGACAGCATGCCGTTCTATCTCACCAGCAAGCAGTCCCGCTACTGCGCCTCCTTGTAGCCCGGCAAACGGCCCCTGAGCTATAGCGGTTGGCATCCACTGGCCTGCGCCTTGTTCGATGAAAATTGCCATTCTCAAAAACCCTCCGCTCGCGATGCCGTATTTTCCAGTGACCGGCGTTGTCTTCAGCGACAAATGGTCTATTGTCGCCATTGATGAAAATAATTCACCCATCCATGCTTCGCGACCGCTTCAACCCATTGTCGATACCATCCACAACTGCGTTGCTGGCTTTCAAAGAGGCTGCAACCCACCACAGCTTTCGCAAAGCCGCAGAATTGCTGGGCTTGTCGCCGTCCGCTGTCAGCCATCAAATCAGGGGGCTCGAAGTGCGCTTTGGAGTGCGGTTGTTTGCACGTAGCACCCGTGCGGTATCGCTGACTGAGGCAGGCCGGACTTATATGGAAGAAGTGAAGGTAGCGCTGGCAACACTTGCCGCAGCGGGTGATACAGTACGCGCTCTTTCAAGTGTGCATCATGCGGCACTTCGAGTGAGCGCACTGCCCTTTTTCTCCAGCACCGTCATCTTGCCGTGGCTTGGGCAGCTGGAGGATTTTTGCCCCGGGTTATCACTGAAGCTGGAGGCGACACATGATTACGCCGACTTTGATGGTGTGGGTGTCGATGTTGCCATCCGTTACGGAAAAAGGCGCGCCGCCGGGTTGCGCTTTGAAAAACTGATCGAGGTTCAATATGTTCCAGTTTGCGCGCCAGAGCTGGCCGGAACAATGGCGCAACCAAGCGACCTGGCTGACAAGATTTTGATCCAGCTTACTGCGCAACCCCACGCATGGCCTGCGTGGCTGGCAGCGTCAGCTCATCCGCAATTCAAGCCGAAACGAGAATTGTGGGTTGATAGCGTCCCCGCCGCGTTGGAAGCCGCCGAACATGGCCTTGGCGTTGCCCTTGCTTTGCATCCGCTGATCGCCGCTCGCGAGGGCTTCGGCCAATCTCTGGTTGCTCCGTTTCCACCGGCAGGCAGCAGTGGTACCTTCTATCTAGTAACGCGGTCCGAACAGTTCCATGATCGCAGGATCATTGGCTTCCGAGCTTGGCTTAGCTATGCGCTGGAGCAGGCTCAACTGCGACGATAAAATTGCTGACTTTCAACTACCGATCAATGCGTTGTGAGTGTGAGGTGACAGGTCTGTTCGGGGACATTGGCACCGCTCACAATACTTACAGCAGTTCGACCCACAGAATTGTAGGTAGGGAAAAATTATCTTATTCATTCAAAAGTCATTTCGTTTTAACTCACACTTCGAAGTGGCAAGGCAGCGAGAAATTCGCGCCTAAGCTCAGCGTCAGCCGCAAAGTCGCCAAGCCACACCTTGGTCACCATATCAATTCCGTGCTGATTGACCCCGCGTGTTGCCATGCAGCCGTGCGTGGCCTCAATTGCAACAGCGACGCCGTGTGGTTCCAGCGTGTCGAACAGCGTCTGCGCGATCTGTTGGGTCAGGCGTTCTTGCAATTGCAGCCTGCGGGCGAAGGCATCGACCAAGCGTGACAGCTTCGATATGCCGACCACCCGGCTGCGCGGTCGATAGGCGACATGGGCCCTACCGGTGATCGGTGCCATATGATGTTCACACGTGGATACGAGCGGGATTGATCGGAGCAGGACCATTTCCTGATACCCGTCCGCCTCATCAAATGTACGGCTGAGGATTTTCGACGGCTCCTGATCGTAGCCTGCAAACCATTCTCCATATGCGCGGGCAACCCGGGCCGGAGTGTCTACCAGACCCGGGCGTCGCGGGTTGTCGCCAGTGGCCGCAATCAGGGTGCGAACTGCGGCTTCAACCTCCGCCTGCGTCGGTCGAGTTTCGACGGGTTCGCCGAAGGAGGGATTCATTTCTTGCGCGAGACCAAAGCGTTTATCGGCTGCCTGAAAATTCATATCGGAGGGCTCCATGACCAAAAATCGTTGGATGAAATCGCACCGAAAAAGTTCCTGAGAGAAGGCCGGAGCTAACTTGCGAACCTCATTCCTGCCGATGCAAAAAATACCTCTAGGCCAAGCTTCTCGTATGCCGATTTGCGCTGCGCCCTAGAGAACGTCCGTTATTGGACTGAGCAAACACCTGCCTTGAAGGGGTAGCGGGTTGTCCGGTACAAAATGGACGGAAGCTATTCGAACTCAACCAGATCCCAAGAATTGCCATAACAGTCTCGACGACAGCGCCACCCGGCTGGTGGGCCAGTTCCCCGCGCTTGCGCTGATGAGCCTGTGGGGCTTCCGCCTCCCGATGCAGATGTTGCCACTGATGATCTATGAAATTGCGTGGAAGACAACCTGGATAATCCTGATCGCCGGCCGCGCATGGATGGCGGACAAATGGACTCCCGATATCGAGAGGTTATTTTATGACTGTATCGGCATCATTATCGCGTATTTTATTGTGCCGTGGCGCTACGTCTGGGTGCGCTACGTGGTGCAACCGATGGAGCCTTTGCGCGCAAGTTAGCCGGTTTCGTACCGAAGGCTCTGGGCATGCACGCCGCACCGGCTTAGCCAGCGGTTCTGCGTATCGGCGCGTACCAACCCATCTTGAGGATCAACTATCTTTCGTCATAAACACCACGACCAACGCAAGCAATGCGGGGGCCGACTGCATATAGATGATGGAGAAGTTCGCGGTAAGGCTTCCGTAGATTCCAGCAGCGATCACGCACAGAAGAAAGAAGATTTTCACGTCGCGCCTGCCGGCGGCCAAGCCCCACATTAGCCCCGCAGCCAGGAAGCCGTTGTAAAGGCCCTGATTGGCGGCGAGCACAGCGGATTGTGAAGAAAATTCCGGCGTCATTGAGAATACCCGTTGCCCAATGGCCCCATCCCACAGGAACATTTCAAGCACCAGGAAGCTGAAATGCAGCGCGGCGACCAAAACGACCAGAATGTTGCTCAGGATTTTCATCATCCGCTCCCCCGTCACCTCTGTTACTACGTGCACCGAGGCACACCGTCAACGCGCCGTAAAGCGGACTTGTCGATGCAAGATCGTGCGCAGGTTTCTATCCTCGGCATATTCAGGTTTGCTACAGGCGCGAAATTCTGAATAAATGTTCTCGGACGCGATCGGAGGAAAGGCCATGAAAGAAGCCGCGAATGAAGAGCTGGTGCGCGATTTCATCACCGCCTGGTCACGGCTCGATGTCGAAGAGTTGCTCGGCTATTTTTCCGAGGACGGCACCTATTACAACATGCCGATCATGCCGGTGACCGGTAAAGAAAATTTGCGCCCGTTTATTGCCGCTTTCCTGAAGGGCTGGACCAGCACCGAGTGGGAGATCCTGAACATCGCCAGTCGCGGTGATGTGGTGTTTGCCGAACGCATTGACCGCACAAAGCTGGGCCAAAGCAATGTCGACTTGCCATGCTGCGGGGTGTTTGAAATCGAAAAAGGCAAGGTCAAGGTCTGGCGTGACTATTTCGATATGGCAACCTACACGAAGGGGGCGGTCGGCTGAATCAGCTCCCGGCATCCCCGCGCAGGCGGCGCCACTGATCGCGGGTCATTTCCCAATAATCCGACTGCCGCACCGAACCATCCGGCCGAGCACTTGATCGTTCGCCCTTTGGCACGAAACCTGCCGCCTCGATTAGCTTGGCCGACCGGACATTGTTTTTCGCCGCCGTTAATCCGATGAGGCGCACACCAAGATGTTCGAACATCCAGTCGAAACTGCGCGCTGCGCCGACTTTGCCGACCCCGCGACTCTGCGTATCGGCACGATGCGCACCGGCAATCTCGGCCGCTGAACGGTCGGGCCAGACCGTAAAATAGGAGTAGCCGGAGATATCGCCGTCGCCATCGAACATCACGCACAGGACGGCCTCTCCCCGTTCCTGTCGAGCGCTGGCGTCGCGCACCCATTGGCCAACAATGTCGGGGGTGAATGGGCGGGGCAGGTCGTAAATCGGTTCGGAAACGACCGGGTCCGTTAGCAACGCGATCAGGCCATCGACATGCCCGTATCCTGCAATACGGTGATGTGGTCCTAATAGGCTGACATCGGCACGCCGAACCGCATCGCGGATTGCCGCTTCTTCCTTTGAGCTGACATCGAGAACGGTTTTTGGCGGCGCGCTCATTCTTGCTATCCGATCAGGCTATTCGCCGCGAATGTATCCGGCATAACGAGCGCGGCCAACTTCCTTGCGTACGATGATCTGCAACGCCACCCCCTCGATATTCGCGCCTGATTGGGGCCATTGCACATGTTGTCTAACTCCTATCGTCGAAGTTGAACCTGCTCCAACGCATGGCTGAGCCGTGCTTGGAATCCGATGATCCTGCGATTATGGAATTGCTCGGACCGCGTGACCAGATAGAAGATTCCACAGCTGCCTGCCGGTGGAAACGGAGCAACAAGGGACTGGCCGAAGCCCGCGCGAGCGGCGATCAGCGGATGCATGGCGAGGGCAACACCAAGGCCGTGTTCGGCAGCTTCCAATGCCGCCGGGACGCTTCACATCTAGCGTTTCGGAGGCCTAACGGCGAGATAGACGGTGCTCCACAGCTGTGCAGCGTTGGATTCGTCGGCATCCTGCTTACCGGCTCCGAACGGCACCACGCGATAACGGCCATTTTCGTAAGCCCATGACCATAGTTCAGAATTCCGTGTTGCGGCAGTGGCATTGATTGCTTTCCACAGGTCGTCCTGTGCGCGTGTCAGGATCGCGCGGGTACTGACCGGCAAGTCGGTGCGGGCCAGTTGTCGTTCCAGACCTGCTGCCATGAGCGCCTGTTGCCATGACCACACCACGGCCCCGTGATAGGCTGATGGTGTAAACCGGCTCTGGACAGTAGGGTCAGTTTGAGCAGGATTTGCTACCACCATCCCGATGTCGGTCAGAAGGCCCGCAGGAAAGGGGCGGGTCAGTGACGGAACATAGGTTTCCAGGTCTGCCGGGGCAGGGTGTCCGAATAGCAAGGCAAAGCCTTCATCTGAATTGATGATCGGTATCGGTCGCCCGGCATCGTCAAGCGCGATGGCATGGAAATCCAGTGTGCCAGACCCCAGGGAGGCCATAGCGGGCGCTACCGGGACGCCGACCATAGCGCCGTAACGCTGAATACGATCGCGCGCTTCTATCGACGGTATCGACACATGGAACAATCCGGGCGCTTTCGTTCGCCAAATATCCGCCATTGCGGCGGCACCGCTCAACTCTCCACGTTCGGCAGGAGACAGATAGGGGTCGAGCAATCCGGCGTGCAGCAATCTTCCGGTCGCCTCCAACGCAGCCGGCACCAGTGCCGCATTGACGTCATAGGCGTATCGCCCGCGCCCCAAGCCTTCCTCACTATCTCGCCACTGCCCGGTCAGCCTGCCGGCTTTTATCGGGATCAGCGACAGCGCGTTTTGCCGTTCGGCGAACGGTCTGGCCTGCATCACGACGTGGCGCAGGTTGCGTGCAAGCAACGCCCCGGCGGGTTCGTGATCGCCCGCGCGCGTGGCGCTGACGACGGGTTGTGCCAGAAAGGCGCGGGCTTGTTCCGTGGAGGCGTATTCGAGGAGATAGGCGGCCGCGACTGGGGCGAGCATATAATCGTCGTCGATCATCCCGAAATCAAGCGTAGGGGCATCGGCGGCCAGCGTGTCGTCCGCAGCGTTCCCGTTTTTGCGCCGGTCGAGAATCGCGAATTCGGACAGACCTTCCTCGTGGGCAACCTCGCCTGCCTCGTTCATTCGCGCCAAGACCGCCCCGATACCGGCCTCCACTGCGGCCGGTTGCAGCGCAGGCATCAGCAGGCGCACCGACATCAGCGTGTCGCGCCCGAAATAGGTGTTGAAGCGCCACGATCCGGCCATGAATTTTTCCCGATAGCTCAGGAATGCCAGCGCGTGGCGCGCCGCTGCGTCGGGTGCGGCGCGTTCGTTAAGGAGTTCGCCCTCGGACAGACCAGTCAGCGGTGTTTCGCCGCTGGCAGCAGTCAGTTCAATTCCGATGTTCCCATCCGCTCCCGCGATGATCGAACCGTCTTCCAACCGTCCGTGCGTGACGCGTACCTCAATCATGTAGCCTGGGGCACCGTCGGTGCGGTCGCGGGAGAATATGAGGCGACCCCCATCGCTACGTTTGGGCACCAATATTTCGTCCGGGATTCTCCCGACCGATTCATAATCGCGCAGGAAGCGGACGTTTGAGAGAACTGCCTTGCGGATGGCCAGACGAGGAGCGCCAATCGTCGCAGTGGCGCGCAAGCCGTAAAGCGGCCTACCGCGACTATCCCGCATGGTCAGCGGTTGCGGGGTCTGGGTCAGAGTCCAGTTGGCGGATCCGGCCAATTGGTCGAACCACAACCCAACCCCGCTGTTACCGGCTGGAAAAGCGACAAGGATGCGCGGACTCTGACCATTACGCAGCAACAGATGGGCTGCAACCGGCCCATCGCGCAGGAAGGCGTTGATATTCTGTCCTTCGGTGACCTGATAAGCAAGCTCGGGTGCCGCGCTGGGTGAAATGTGCGCACAGGCAGTCAGGCTCGCCAGCCCCAGTCCCGCAACGAGCAGCAACCGTCCGGCCATATATGTCCTTGTGGTGCGAGTGCTCACCGAAATTCTCCCTACCATAACTAGTGGCACCGCAGCAAAAAATGCCACGGTGCCCCAATTTGCGACCCATTCAGGGTTTCAGAACTTGAGCGTGATCGAACCACCATAAGTCGTGCCGACGATGCCGCGGGCATAAAAGAACCCGTTGACGATCGCTTGTGTTTGGCCCTGGCGAGGATTTCCTTCAGTCAGCCCAACGACGTTGAAAACATTGTCGACGTTGAAACTTGCCTGCAATCGATCGCTGAGGTTGAATGTTGCACCAAGGCTGGTCACGCCATAGCTTGGCAGTGCAAGTCCGTTACCATGGTCAGCGAATATGCTGCCAACATATTTGTAGCGTGCATATATCTCACCCTTGCCGCCGGGCAGTTGGAAAACGGGCGTGATCGTGAACAGCTTCGCCGGTGTTCGTTCGGGCCGATTTCCGGAGAAGCCGGCCTGAGGCACACCATTGAGCTCAAGATTGATCAGCTTGGGCTCCTGGAAAACGCCCTCGAAATCGATCGAGAACCAGTCGGTCGGTCGCACCGTGAAATCGATCTCCACACCCCTGGTGCGCAGATCGGCGTTGAGGTTTGTCTGGACCGATGGATTTACCGGATCGGCGAAATTGTAGTTCTGGTTATTGAAATTGGTCTGAAACACCGTCGCCGAGCCGGAGAATATCCGACCATGCTGGAAGCGCAGACCCACTTCGTAGAGCTCGATCGTGGTGATCGGATCGACGTTGTTGGTTTGGAAGCCGTTGGCGTAGCGAGCATAGACCGCGAAATCGGGCGAAAGCAGATAATTGACGCCAAGGGTGTAAGCAGCCTTTGACTGGGTTTTGCGCCTGGTGCCGTAAGTGCCGTCGAACGTCGAGCCAACATCGCGGATCACCCCGACCACACCGGGCTGGACGGGTTGGTTGATTGCGGCACCGTTGCCATCAAGCGCAAGAGCCTTGTCGCTTTCCCAACGGATCCCGGCGTCGATACGCAGGTCGCCGAATGCGATTTCTTCGTTGGCGTAGAGTGAAAAGGTTGAATCCTCACGCTCCCGAATGCCGGCACCCCAGTCACCGTAGGAGACAAGACCATTGTCGGAGAGCGTCCCGATCACATTGTTGGCACCATCGAGTGCCACAATGTCATAGATGTCGCTGTTGGTGCGAACATCGTTGACGACACTTCCGGTTGCCGATTGGTCCGTCACCCGCTTGACTTTGTAATACATCAAACCGGCGGTAAACGAGCTTGAAAAGCCATCACCCTGATGCTCCCAGCGCAATCCGGTATTGATGCCGAAATCCGTACCCTGAACGTAATCATGGTTCAGGGTAGTGCGTTGGAGAAAGCCATTGCCATTGAGCGCATTGAGCGCCGCAGTCTGATTTGCACCAATAACAACTCCTGTGCGTAGGTTTTTGATGCCAAAGCGCGTCGTGCCAGGGAATGCGGCCTGACCCAGAGTGAGGAGCCCGTTGATCGGCGAACCCGCCCCGGGAGTCAGATAATTAACCGCGCTGGTAAGACCTGCATTGCCGGTTCCGGAACCTGGGAACAGCCCATTGAAGTTGTAGGAATAGTCAAAATAGCGCGCGTGACCGAACAGGCTTAGCGAATCGCTCAACGGTGCATCGAAGTCCAGTCGCACTTGTCCGGTCTTCGCTACCACGCCGTCGCGGTGGCTGAACTCGCGGAAGCCACTGGGGTGTGCGAAGGTGGAGACTGGGACGGCGATGTTAGCGAAAGCATCGCCGGCTACATTGCCGAACTGTGTATCCAGGCCGGGGATGCTGCGCACCTCCCCATTTACGAATGCGTAGGGCATAGTTGCATAATATGCGTTCTCGACATCCCCCCCTTTGGCTGAAAGCCGGACATAACCGCCATCACCAAAGTTATACTGAAGTGCGCCCTTAAGACGCCAACCCTGATAGTCGAACGTATTCCTGCGAACGCCCGGATTCGACTGGATATAGCCCCCGACATTGAACGCCAGATTTTCGGAAATTGGTTGAGAGTAATAGAAATCCCCACGCAACTGGCCATAATTGTACGCGCTAACGCGGGCGACGCCTTCTGCTTCTTTGAAATTGGGCCGCTTGGAAATGAAATTGATTGTTGCGCCAGCGCCATTGACGGTTAGCACGCCTGAGGATCCACCTTTGACTGCTTCAAGGCGATCAATCGTCAGGTCCTGATCAAAGAAGAAGTCCGCGCCGCCGCCGCCATAGAGGATCGGCATTCCGTCCTCTTCAAGCTGAACGAAACGCTGCCCACCGCCCTGCAGGCCGCGCACTGAATAGTTGTTGGATATTTGGCCCGCCGTGCCTTCGACAAAGATTCCTGGCACCAATTCAAGCATATCTGCGGTAGAGCGCGGTGCCTTTCGGTCAATATCGTCGCGATTTGCGTACGTAATGTCGGCCGAGGCTGTAATTAGAGGCCGGTCACGTGTGGTTTGGCCGGTTACGACAATCTCTTGATTGTCGCTCTGGCTGGCCTCATCCTCTGCAGTCTGCGCAAGCGCAGGTGCGGCCGGCAACATGGCAGCGCTCGCCAGCAGCATTACGCGCATATTTACCCCGAATGACCTTACCATAACTCCCTCCTCCATTCCGATTCTTGATCGTGATGGGGCGGCGATTAAATCATAATGAAATGCATTGCAATAGGCGTTTCAGAATCGTTGCACTTGTCACCCTCTCCCGGCTAAAGAGCAAATCGGGCCGAGAGCAATGAAGAGGTATTTTTTTGATGAAACGTAGGGGAAAGCAGCGCGGCAACCTGGCAATGGGATGCAACATGGATGACATTGCCAGGTTGGCGAAAGTGTCCAAACCAACAGTTTCGCGCGCGCTCAGTGGCAGCCACCTGGTTAGCGAGACAACCCGCGCCCGCGTTCTCGAGGTCGCTCGTGCGCAGGGTTACGCGGTCAACCGC
>JBEBKE010000021.1:0-24342 GCA_040079555.1 Sphingorhabdus sp.
GGCCTTGGGCCAGCTTCGCTTCCGACAAGCTCAGGGCTAACGGTTTACATTAATAGCCCCAGACCTTTAGAAAGCCGCGCGTATGCGTTCGATCATCGCTAGCGGCTCGGGCATTTCGACAGGCTGGCGGATCATGCCTTCGCAGATGCGCTGGACGCGGTAATACAGGTCTTCGCTCGCCATAATCAGCGACCGTGCTTCATCGGGCAGTTCGTCGAGCCAATAATGATCGGTCGCTGGCGCATAGCCCAATTGTTCGAGCGATGCGATGTCATCAAGTGAAAGCTCGCCAGCGCGCAACGCTTTCTGGTTAAGCAACCAAGCAATCACGTGCATCAGTCGCGTCGTGACCTTCAATGACTCACACGAAAAAGCAACCGCGACCTCAGCCGGGCTGATGCTGCGCGCACGGTCGCTATCGAAATAGGACCGCGCCTCATCCGCCAACAGCATGGATTCGGTATAAAGCCCATCGACCAGCTTTGGGGTTATTGGATGACTCGCAGCTAACATGCCCACAACATGCAGAACGCACGCCGGATAGTCAGCAACGTTAACCTGATTTATCCACCGTTATGGCGCAATGTGCCGGTTTGGAACGTATCACAGGCCAAAGTTACGCGAGGATGTCGGGTACCAATTGATCCTCCATCCGCAGGATTTGGTCTTTCAGCGCCAGCTTGCGCCGCTTTAGCCGGGCGATCTGCAACTGGTCTGGCACACCCTGGCCCTGCAACGCTATGATCGCTGCATCCATATCCCGATGTTCGATTTTCAGCATTTCCAACTGTTGGCGAACGCCATCATCATTCATGGATCTAGGTCTCCGCGACGTTGCGATATTGGTCCCGTCTTTGCGGTGCAAAACACGGCTTGTCACTCGCAAAAATCGCACCGTCGCAATTCCTCCATTTTGGTCGAGACAGGCGGGTGATTTAGTGATTTACTCTTAACTACCGACTATGAGTCGTCGGGTCGTAAAGGAAATATCAAAAGGAGAACGCGGTGAATAATGGTCACATGGCTGCATTGCAGACAAAACATGCCGAACTCGATTCAAAGATCGAAACCGAAAACAACCGACCGCACCCCGATGACGCCTTGATCCACAGCCTGAAAAAGCAGAAACTGCACCTGAAAGACATTTTGGTGCAGGAAGGCGCTGTCGCCTGACATAACGCCACACGACGTAATTCATTGCAAAGCGCGATAGTAAGTATCGCCCCGGCCTTATCGTTCTGCTAGCACGGCAGCTATGGAATCAGCTGCCCGTTCTGCGCGTAACATATTGACTGGCCTACATGATGTGATGGCTGCCAATTCGGCTGTGCAGGCAAAGCTGAACCAAGTCGTCAACATCATTGGTGAGGCGCTGACCAGCGAGGTTTGTTCCATCTATTTGCTGCGCGATGGTGTGCTGGAGCTATTTGCCACGCGCGGGCTAAACCAAGACGCTGTCCATGTGACCAAATTGGGCTTTGGCGAGGGACTGGTTGGCACAATCGCCGAGCAGGTCGATACGCTGAACCTTGATGAAGCCGCCGCGCATCCTGCGTTTCGTTACATGCCCGAAACCGGCGAGGAGCGTTTCCACAGCTTTGCTGGTGTGCCTATTGTTCGTGCGGGCCAAGCCGTCGGCGTGGTCGCTGTGCAACACGCTGATCCGCGTAAATATGAAGAAGTCGAGATTGAGGCGTTGCAAACCACTGCAATGGTGCTCGCCGAACTGATCGCCAATGCCGGTCTAATCGACGAAAACCAATCACTGGGCAGCGCGAAGACAGGGACCGTGGTTTTAAACGGATTGCCGTTGGTGTCTGGCATGGCCGCAGGCGTCGCCATTTTCCACCAGCCCAATGTCCGCATTGAACACACCGTTGCAGAGGATACAGAGGCCGAACGCGCGCGGGTCTATTCGGCGTTTGACCGGATGCGCGAACAGATTGACCGCATGGCCAGCCAAGCCGAATTTGGCGGCGGCGGCGAACATGACGAGATTATCGCGACCTATAAAATGTTCGCTTATGATGAAGGTTGGTCGCGCCGGATTAACGAAGCCATCGACAGCGGCTTGACCGCAGAGGCCGCCATAGAACGGGTACAACAACGCACGCGGATGCGGATGCGTCAAATTGACGATCCGTTGCTTGCCGACCGGATGCACGATTTGGAGGATCTCTCCAATCGATTGCTACGGATTGTGTCGGGGCAAATGGGCACAGCGGCGCAGATGGGATTGAAGCAGGATTCGATCCTTGTTGCCCGCAATCTGGGTCCAGCCGAGCTGCTGGAATATGACAAGCGCCGTTTGCGCGGTGTTATCCTTGGCGAAGGTTCGCTGACAGCGCATGTCGTTATCGTCGCCCGCGCTATGGGCGTACCAGTGCTTGGCCGCGTCGATGGCATCCGCCGGACGATTTCCGAAGGCGACATGCTGTTGCTGAACGTTGATGAGAAAAACATCATTGTCCGTCCCTCGCCCGCTGTTTTCGAAGCGTTTTCCGGCGATCTTGCCGAAGGGCAAAAGAAGAAGGCGCGCTTTGCCTCATTGCGCGACGTTGAGCCTGTCACCAAGGACGGTCAGCGGATCAACCTGATGATCAACGCCGGTTTGCGCGATGATGTCTCCGCGATTGCGCTGACAGGTGCTGACGGCATCGGTCTGTTCCGCACCGAGTTTCAGTTCCTGATTTCTGCGACATTGCCGCAGCGCGAGCGGCAACAGCGGTTTTACCGCGACGTGCTCGATGCGGCCGGCAACAAACCGGTCATTTTCCGGACGCTGGATGTCGGCGGTGATAAAGCTTTGCCCTATTTGAAGGATATCGGCCCGGTTGAAGAAAATCCGGCTTTGGGCTGGCGCGCGATTCGGCTTGCGCTCGACCATGACGGGCTGATGAAGGCGCAGGCACGGGCGTTGCTAGAGGCAGCGGCTGGACGCCAGCTGAATGTCATGTTCCCGATGGTATCAGAACCGTGGGAATTCGACGAGGCCAAGGCGTTGTTTGAGGCGCAATTGGCGTTTCTGGCGGGCCGCAAAAAGCAGCTGCCGTCGCGGATACGATACGGCGCGATGCTGGAGGTTCCGGCGCTTGCCGAAACGCTGGATATATTGCTGCCAAAGCTCGACTTTTTGTCGATTGGCACTAACGATCTGACGCAGTTTCTGTTCGCAGCTGACCGTGCAGATCCGCGTTTGGCCGAACGCTATGATTGGTTGAGCCCCGCTGTTTTGCGCTTTATCCGCCGCGTTGTCATCGCCTGTAATGAGCACAAGGTCGATCTTGCGGTGTGCGGAGAAATGGGCGGACGACCATTAGAGGCGATGGCTCTGATCGGGATTGGCCTGAAACGATTGTCGATTACACCGGCGGGTATTGGCGCGATAAAGGCGATGGTATGTTCGCTCGAATCGAAATCGATTGCGGCAACGATGGAACAGCTTTTGGCCAAGCCGCCGCACAGCATCCGCGCGGCGCTGACGGCATGGGCAGAAAAAAACGGCGTGGAAATTTAAAAGCCGCGCAAAACAGCCATTTTTCCTGCTAACGAACTTGACTTTCTTTCCGGCTTCGTCATTCTTCGCGCGAGGTCCGGAGAGGCCTTTTAACTCTATGGGTCGCTGGAGCTACAATGGACGAGGATGGTGCCGCAACTACAGCGGCTGAAAATGCTGAATTCCGTTTTCACACAGTCGGTGAGCAGTTGAAGGCTGGGCGTGACGAACGGCAAATGTCGTTAACCGACGTCGCGGCGCAAACACGAATCCCCATCCGTCATCTTGAGGCTCTGGAAGCATCCGATTTTGCCGCTTTGCCCGGCAGCATGTATTCGATTGGTTTTGCCAAATCCTATGCCAGAACCGTCGGCCTTGACCAAAAAGTCATCGCCGATGAAATGCGGGCTGAGCTCGCGCAAGGAGGCCATGCTGGTTTTATTCCCGCAACGCCCGATTATGAACCCGCCGATCCCGGCCGCGTTCCGCCGCGCTGGTTGGCATGGACAGCTGGCGGTGTCGCATTGCTTGGTCTTATCGGCTATTTCGTATGGCGCAGCTTTGCTTTATCACCTGACGCGCCTGCTGCTCCGGTTGCTGAAACAGAAATCGCGCCCGCAAAATCCGCAGATACGGCTGCAGCGCCCGCCGCAGCCACTGGTGGCGCTGTCGTCATCACGGCGAATGATATGGTGTGGGCAAAAATCTATGACGCCGATAACAAGCGATTGTTTGAAGCGGAAATGAAAGCTGGCGAAACCTTTACCGTTCCGGCCGATGCCAACAATCCGATGATTGTCACCGGACGCCCGCAAGCATTGCAGGTAACCGTTGGTGGAAAGCCCGTTGCGCCTTTGGGTGAGCCAGATCGGACCATTTCCGACGTCGGCGTCAGCGCGGCGGCTTTGTTGGCTCGCAAGCCTGTGGAACAGCCCGCCGCGAATACTGCCACGACTAACAGTTCGGCCCCCTGATACGATCTATCGACAACAAATTGTGCTAGCGAACAGCATCGCACTTTGACCACAGGGGAAGCTGGGTTATATCAACGCTAAACATGTTGATCAGCTTGGGAGAATTGGAATGAAACTGCGTGTCTTGTTCGCTGGTGCGGCATTGTTGGCGCTATCCATTCCCGCTGCGGCGCAGGATACCAATGTTGAGGGCCGCGTCACGAAGCTGGAAAAAGAGCTGAAAGCGGTTCAGCGCAAAGTCTTTCCCGATGGGGCTGGCAAATATTTTGAGCCTGATATCAAGACCGAAACCCCTGTAACCGACGGCACAAAGACGATCTCTGGTTCGGAAGTGACCGATTTGATCGGACGTGTCGATGCGCTGGAAACGCAATTAGCGGCGTTGACGGGACAAGTTGAACAGCAGGGTAATAGCATGAAGGCGATGGAAGCACGCCTGAAAGCGATGGAGGCGCAGGTTAAAAACCTGTCCGCCGCCGAAACGCAAGCCGCGCCGGTGGAGACAATAGGGCCAAAGCCGGTCGCTCCGATGCCGAAAACCGCAGCCGTTTCTCCAGCGCTCAAGCCTGTGGCGGCAACGCCCAAGCCTGCAAGTGCAGCACGCGCTGCAGCCGTTGCGAAAATCGAAAAGCCGAAATCCGGTGACGGATTCCAGGATAGCTATGATTATGGCTACCGCCTGTGGGAGGCCAAATTCTTCCCCGAAGCACAGGTGCAACTGGAAGAAACTGTCAAAAAATTCCCGAGCCACAGCGGAACCAGCCGCGCGCGCAACCTATTGGGCCGCGCATGGCTTGATGATGGCCGTCCGTCGCAGGCGGCGAAAATTTTCTACGAAAATTACAAAGCTGACGCCAAGGGCGAACGCGCGCCGGAAAGCCTTTATTTCTTGGGCGAATCCTTCATTGCCATGGAAAAGCCTGCCGATGCCTGCGACGTTTTCAAGCAATTGGATAAAGCGTTCCCCAGTGAGGCCGCAGGACGTTTGGCTGCGCGCTTGGCCGCAGGGCGCAAAAAGGCAAAGTGCAGCTAAGCTCGCCATCTGACCTTTCGGTCGCGAAATTTACCAGCGCAGTGCAGAAATTGGCGGGCGCCAATGCCCGTGTACTGCTTGCCGTTTCCGGCGGACCCGATAGCCTAGCGATGCTGTTGCTTGCTTATGCGGCGATGCCGGACCGGATTTGCGCCGCAACGGTCGATCATGAATTACGGCCAGAGGCAGCGGAGGAGGCCGTGTTCGTCGCCGCATTGTGCAGCCAATTATCGATACCGCATAGCATATTGCGCCCGCACACCCCGATTACCGGCAACTTACAATCCAGTGCCCGTGCCGCGCGCTACGCATTGTTGCAAGCGCATACCGATGCGGTCGGGTGCGACTGGATCGCTACCGCGCATCATGCCGATGATCAGTTGGAAACCGTGCTGATGCGCATCGCAAGGGGCAGCGGCGTCGATGGCCTGTCTGGCGTGCGCGCATTACAAGGGTGTATCATCCGTCCGATGCTGACATTCACCAAAACCGAGCTGGAGGAAATCTGCGCTGAAACAGGCATCGTCCCTGTTCGCGACCCGAGCAACGGCGATGACAGTTTTGACCGAGTCAAAATGCGGCAATGGCTTGCGGAAAATTCGCATCCGTTTGACCCGAACCGCGCCGTGCGGACTGCGACTGCTTTTGCTGACGCTGCTGAAGCGCTTGAATGGATGACCGACACACTATTCCAAACGCATGTGACGCGCGAGGATGACAGTTTCATCGTAAATGCAAACGACTTGCCCCGTGAGTTACGGCGGCGTTTGGTACTCCGCATCCTCAGCCAAATTCAGTTGGACTATGTGCCACGCGGCGATGCGCTCGACAGAGCGCTCGATACTCTAGCCGATGGCGGCAAGCAGCTGCTCGGCGACGTCCAATGCGATGGCGGCAAAATTTGGCGCTTTCGGCTTGCCCCAAAACGGCGACATTAGGCTAAGTCCCTAGTCCAAAAAACTTCAGGCAGACATTGTCATTCTGCCAATCTATCCTACATGGATTGTGAGACGTTAACCCCGATCAGATAGAGCAAACACGATGAACGACGAAGACGAACCAAAAGGCAACAATTTGGCCCGCAATATCATGATCTGGACTGGGGTCATGGTGGCGTTGCTGCTCGTCGTTTCGATATTCAACGGTACCGGCGGCGAAACGGCCAAAGGCATTGGCTATTCCAGCTTCATCGAAAAGGTAGAGGCTGGCGAAGTCAAATCCGTGATCATTTCCACAGACCGAATCATCGGCAAACTAGAATCGGGCGAGGCATTCTCGACCATCCCTGTGCCAAATGATCGGGAACTTACCACCTTGCTAAAGGAAAAGGGCGTCGCTTACGATGGCAAGGCCCTCGAGCAGCCCAGTCTGTTGCTATACCTTCTCATGAACGCACTGCCGTTCCTGCTGATCCTTGGCATCGCGTTTTTCGTGTTGCGTCAGATGCAAAAAGGCGGAGGCGCAGGCGGTGCGATGGGCTTTGGCAAGTCTAAAGCGAAACTGCTGACCGAAAAGCATGGACGCGTCACATTCGATGACGTCGCCGGCATTGATGAAGCGCGCGAAGAGTTGCAAGAAATCGTCGAGTTTTTGAAAGACCCAAATAAGTTCAGCCGTCTTGGCGGTAAAATTCCCAAAGGAGCGTTGCTTGTTGGTTCGCCCGGCACCGGTAAGACTCTGCTCGCACGCGCTATCGCTGGCGAAGCAGGCGTTCCGTTCTTCTCCATTTCCGGTTCTGATTTCGTCGAAATGTTCGTCGGCGTTGGCGCAAGCCGCGTGCGTGATATGTTTGAACAGGCAAAAAAGAACGCGCCGTGCATCGTCTTTATCGACGAAATCGACGCTGTCGGACGCAGCCGCGGCGCTGGCCTTGGCAACCAAAATGATGAGCGCGAACAGACGCTGAACCAGCTGCTGGTCGAAATGGACGGGTTCGAGGCTAACGAAGGCGTCATTATCGTTGCCGCAACCAACCGCCCCGACGTTCTTGACCCTGCGTTGCTGCGTCCTGGCAGGTTTGACCGCCAAGTCGTTGTGCCGCGCCCTGATATTGAGGGCCGCGTCAAAATTCTGGAAGTGCACATGAAAAAGGTGCCGCTTGCACCCGATGTTGATACCCGCACAATCGCACGTGGCACGCCCGGTTTCTCCGGTGCTGATCTGGCGAATCTTGTGAACGAGGCAGCATTGCTTGCCGCGCGCCGTGCTAAACGGCTTGTCGCGATGCAAGAATTTGAAGACGCCAAAGATAAAGTCATGATGGGTACCGAACGCCGGTCGATGGTGATGACCGAAGACGAAAAGAAGATGACCGCCTATCACGAGGCGGGACACGCGATCGTCGCTGTTCACGAGCCAGCGTCTGACCCCATCCACAAGGCTACGATCATCCCGCGCGGCCGTGCGCTGGGTATGGTGATGCGCCTTCCGGAACGCGATAGTTACAGCTATCACCGCGACAAGATGCACGCCAACTTGGCGGTCAGCATGGGCGGCCGCGTTGCCGAGGAACTGGTGTTCGGTCATGACAAAGTGTCATCTGGCGCATCGAGCGATATTCAATACGCCACCAGCCTTGCCCGCGACATGGTAACCCAATGGGGCATGTCAGAGGCGATGGGGCCGTTGCAGTATGAAGAAAAGCAGGACGGCTATCTCGGCTATGGCGGTACACAACGTGCAGCGATGTCCGATGAAACGGCAAAGAAAATCGACGCAGAAATCCGCAAGCTGGTCGAGGGCGGACATAGCAAAGCGACGGCACTGCTGAAGAAGCATCGCAAGCAGCTTAATCTGCTGGCCGAAGCTTTGCTCGAATTTGAAACGCTTTCGGGTGAGGAAATCACCAACCTGCTGGCCACGGGCAAATTTGAACGTGACGCGTCGAAATCGACACAGCCAGCGCACGTCCCCGTTATCGGCACATCGATCCCCAAGGCAGGGCGCGGTAAGCGTGCGGGCATTGGTGGAGCAAGCCCACAAGGCGGCTGACCGCCCCACTTAGTACGTTGATTCAGTTGCCATTCAGAACGGCGGGCGTACCTTCCAGCCGGCAACTGACTGGAGAAAATTATATGCGGAATATCGTTGCTTTTGTATGCCTTGCATACGCTGGACTCGCGGTTCCTGTAATTGCTGGCCCTGGCGATATGAATGTTGCAACATTCCTTGCCAAAGCAGACGCACTGGAGGCCAAAGGGCTGGGCGCGCTTGGTTCTCCTGATATCAAATTGTTATATGGTGCAGCGAATGCGGCAGGCAAAACCTATCGTGCGGCGCTAGCAGCCGACAAAAAGGCTGGGCGCACTCCGCATAGCTGCCCGCCCAAAAAGGCAGCCCTGAACTCTGATCAACTCCTCGCCCATTTGCGAACTTATCCGGCTGCTGCCCGACCCAAGACGACAATAACGACGGCAATGTTCGATGTCATGAAGAAGCGCTATCCCTGCACCTGAACGCACGCTAGCATCGCATTATGCCAATATATTGCGATGAGTCAGGTGGTGTCGGGCGCGGGGTGATGACGTTAGCGGCAGTGGATATTTCTGCCGACGCTGCCGATGCCATCATCAACCGCTTTCGCGTGGCTACAGGCTATATCGGCGAGTTGAAAGGCAGCCGCATCGACCTGATCGAACGCGGTTTGTTTTTTGAACTGTTCACCGATTCGATCGCCACCGCGACCATTGGCATCGCCATTTCCGCGTTAAAGCCAGACCCGCACGCAGATCGCGGCGACCATGATATTGCGACTTATGCAGCCTTGCTCAACGATACTGTCGGCTCAATGCTGCCACAGATTGCAACATGCGAAAGCGTGGTGATTGATGACGGCCGCTATGGCCCTGCGACCCTCGCAAAAGTGCGTGACGATATCGGGCGGCTCGTCGGCCCGTGCGGCACGGCGCATTTGGAATTGAGCCACCGACTGGCGGGTTTGCAAATCGCCGATGTGATCGCCAACAGTTTTTTCAACCGGGCATTGGTGAATGATCGACAGGGACGCATGGCGGCGGTGGTTGCCCCGCTGTTGGAAAGCGGGCAGATCCACATGCGGATATTATCCAGTGACACCGAGGGTGATGATCAGCATCCCGAATAAAGTCAGCGCCGTCATTGCGAACAAAGACAACAGGCACATCCGCCAAAACGCCCCGAAACGCGATGTTTGATAGGCGTGATGCAATTGCCGGTACATATGGATCGGTGGATAAAATGCGAGCGCCAGACCGCCAAGCCACTCCGTGGCCGTAAACTGGATCAACATTGCGGAAATGACCCCGAGCAGCATCATAAACGTCAGCGAATAGGTGACGAAAACAGCATGATCGAACATCTTGAACTGCCGGTGCCAGAAAAACAGCAGCCATACGAACGGAACGGAGATCGGTATCAAAGCCCAGCTGAATTTATAGGCGCTCGATTGAATTTTATAGAGTGCCAGCTGCGGGTTATCCATCGCGTGTTTGGCAGCCTCGTTCAGCGCTTTAGACCCCGGGAAGACGAGGTCGGTGAACCGCCAATCGCCTTTGACGGTGTCGACGTTCTTTTCCCCCAATGCCGTCAGTGCGCTTTCAATCACCTTCGCCTCGACGCGTTGGGCGTTCAGATTTTCCTCTATAACCTTGGTTGGCGCTCCAGCCGCGCGTGCCCTGCCCAGTTCCGCCTCAAGCTGCGCGATCTTTGCATCGCTTTCTTTTTTGGCGGCAGTCGTTTTCTGCGTTGCGGCTTCAACCTGACGAACATCGGTATTTCTACTTTCATCCAGTGATTTCAGCTCTTGCTGCTTACGCGCAATCTCGTCAGCTGGCATTTCGCTGGCTCGCATTTTGACCAAATCATCGACGATTTCTTTGCGCGCCTGCTGATATTCGTTCTCAGCTGTTTCGGTGTCAAAGATCGTACTGCTATTGCTCGGTGACAACCAGCTAACGACTGCGAAACTTAGAAACACAGTGAACAGAAACAACGCCAGCGGCGACACAAATTTCGCACGCTCGCCGTGGACATAGCGCCGGGTCAGCTCCCCGGGGTTCCAGAACAGTAAAGGCAACGTCCGCCAGATTTTCCCATCAAAATGCAGCACACTGTGCAAGAAATCATGGCCAAAGGCGTGGAGTGTGCGATGGACTTGCGCTTTCTGTCCGCACGCGTGGCAATTCGCCCCTACCAGCGCGGTTCCGCAGTTGAGGCAAGCCTCGGCGTTACCACCCTGCCACTCGCCCGCTACAGGCTCCACTGCACGTGCAATTGCCGCGCCTGTCGCGATGTCCGCTAGCCCCGAGATTTCTTCGCTCATGATCGCTTACCTATCAGCGCGGTGAGCGGATGCCAAAAAGAAAAGGCCCGGACGAGCCGGGCCTTTCAAAACTCAAATCGCCGATATTGAGACCAGCAACTACCGCCAGAATTACCGATCGTAATCGCGCGCCACGCCAGCGCCGCGAGCGGGCGCTGCTGCGGTCAACCGCAGAGCCTCTGCCGAACGGGCGAGCGAACCAATTTCGTCCACCGCTTCGTCTTCATCGACCTGCATTTTCTGCAACGACTGGACCAGACCTTCTTGTAACTGGCCGGGACGCACTGTTTCTTCGGCGATTTCGCGCAGAGCGACAACCGGATTTTTATCACGGTCACGGTCAACGGTTAATTCTGCGCCGCCAGAAATTTCGCGCGCACGCTCTGCGGCGATCAACACCAGGTCAAAGCGGTTGGGTATTTTATCGATGCAATCTTCAACGGTAACGCGCGCCATATCGGCTCCTGAATCACTTAGAATGTTTGGGAAGTTGAAGGCAGCTAATAGGCGGCGGTCCAATTGTCAATGAAAAGCGCGTGACCGGGCCAGTTGCGCGCGACACGCCAGCACCCTATCGAGGCGATATGGAGGACGCTACGAACCCAATTGAACTGCCGGGCAAACGGTTCGAGGTCGCCGGACATCAGCTCCATATTGTTCACACGCCCGATGAGCGATTGGACGCGTTGCTGCGGCTTATCAGCCTAGCAAAAGTCAGCATCAGCCTTAGCATCTATATGTTCCACAACGACATCAGCGGGACGCAAGTCCGCGACGCGTTGGTCACAGCAGCACGGCGCGGCGTTAAAGTCGACATGCTGATCGACAGCTTTGGTTCTGCCAATGTGCCTGTCGCATTCTTTCAACCGATTGCCGATGCAGGCGGCGCTTATCATTATTTCAGCTCGCGCTGGCGGCTTTCGTACCTGATCCGCAACCACCAGAAGATTCTCATTGTCGATGACGCGCACGCTTTGGTCGGCGGGTACAACATCACCGATCAGTATTTCGGAATGCAGGGTAAGCAAAGCTGGGAAGATCTGGGGCTGGTTCTCTCTGGTCCCGAAGTCGCGCGCATCGCTGGCTATATCCGCGACCTGATTGAATTGTCTGCTGACGGCGGTGTTCGGCTATTGGCGTTACGCCGCTTAATCCGCAAATGGCGGCCCGGTGGTGGGCCATTGCAGTGGTTGGTCGGTGGGCCGACGAACCGGATTGCGCCATGGGCGTTGGCGCTGAAGCGCGATCTTCAACACGCCAAAACCATCGACATAGTCGCCGCCTATTTTTCGCCGACGCAAACAATATTGCGGCGATTGACCAAAGCGGTGCGCGCTGGCGGACAGGTCCGCATGGTGTTGGCGGGCCGAACCGATAACAACGCCACCATCGGTGCCGCGAGGATATTATACGGCTATTTATTGAAACGTGAGGTGCGGATTTGCGAATACCAGCCGCGCTTGCTGCACAGCAAAATGCTGGTCATCGACAATGCCAGCTATATCGGCTCCGCCAATCTCGACATCCGCAGCATGTTTATCAACAAAGAGATTATGTTGCGGATCGACGATGCCGACGTTGCCCGCTATTTGCGCGTTCTGGCGGCGGAACTGGCCGAGGACAGTATCATCCAAACACCCGATATGCACCGCAACCGGCTATCGTGGTTTAACCGCCTGCATTGGTCATTGGCGTATTTGTTGGTGAATAGTGTCGACTATAATATCGGCCGCCGTATTTCGACGCGCATCAGCAAAATGCTGCAACGCGCCGATCCCAAAAAACTGCCTTAGCTTTTCCAGCCCCAGAACAGATAGCAGGGGAGGACATTCCAAAGTTCAAATCCGTTATCGATCCGTTTGAAATGTGGCTCCATAAAGTCACGTGCACGCGCCCGAAATTGATAGACAAGGAACGCCCCGCCCGTTCGAATGGCTTTTGCGGTTTCCTCGGCAATCTTTGGACCCAAGTCACCTGGCAAAGTCGAAAATGGCAGGCCCGACAGGACATAATCGGCGTGGTCAAAACCGAATTCACGGATGATCTGGTTCACGTCCGCTGCCGATCCATGCACGGCGATAAAGCGACTGTCACAGAAATGCTTGTTCAGAAATTCGATGAAATCAGGGTTCGTGTCGATAACCAACAAGGTCGCATCTTTGCGCATTCGGTCCAGCACCGGCTGACAAAAAGTGCCTACCCCCGGCCCATATTCCACGAAAAGCTTACACTCATCCCATTTGACGGGCGCCAGCATCTTGTTGATCGTGCGGCGTGACGACGGAATGATCGATCCCACCATCACCGGATGCTTCAAGAAACCTTTGAAAAACACGCCCCAAGGGCCAAAGAACCGTTTGATATCGTGCTTGATCTGGCCAAGCCGGGCACCAATGGCCATGGAATTGTCGGTCATCAAACTGCCTTTTGCTTGCAACGATTGCTGTGCCTTATTCGCAAATGCCGCCATTTGATGCAACTGCATTAAGCAAAATAGTTGCGGAACCATCGACCGCATGGGGTTGCCGTGCCCCGCATCCCGCCGTTAAGGCTAACATCATGACCATGCGCCCATCCGGAACCATTGCCGTAATTTTTGTGGCGCAACGCACCTTGGCTGACGATGCTGGCTATCGCGCCGCCGCAGCAGAAATGGATGCTTTGGCGGCGACGCAGCCGGGCTATGTCGGGATCGATTCGGTGCGCGGCGATGACGGATTGGGCATAACAGTCAGCTATTGGACCGATGATAAAGCGGCAAAAAATTGGCGAGATCATCCCCGCCATGCGGCGATCCGCGATCAAGGACGCGGGAAATGGTACACGCATTATGATCTGCACGTCGCCACAGTCTCACGCAGCTATGATTGGGTGAAATCATGACTGGCGGTAAATCCGCAGCGATCCCGTCAGATCGCGTCGCGATCCTGTTTATGGTGATGCTGGTTTCCGCTGCTGGAAATACTGCGATGCAATCGGCCCTACCGGCGATTGCCAGCCAGCTCGACATGCCTGATGTTTGGGTCAGTCTGGCCTTTAGCTGGTCAGCCTTGTTATGGGTTTTGACCGCTCCCAAATGGGCCAGGCTGTCGGACAAACGGGGCCGCAAAGCGTTGATGGCGGTCGGCATGGTCGGCTTTGTATCGTCAATGGGTCTATGCGGGTTGGTATTATGGCTCGGCCTGAATGGCTATATCGGTGCCGCTGCAACCTTTGTAGTCTTCGCTCTGTTCCGCAGCCTGTACGGCGGCTTTGGGTCCGCTGCACCGCCTGCTGTTCAAGCCTATATTGCCGCGCGCACCGAGCGGGCGGAGCGCGCAAAGGCTTTGTCGCTTCTTGCATCCTCCTTTGGCCTGGGAACCGTTATCGGCCCTGCGCTTGCACATTTTCTGGTGTTTGAACCTTTCGGCCTTGCTGGGCCGTTGATTACATTTGCCGCATTCGGTCTGTTGGTCTTGTTAGCTCTCAAACTTCGCCTGCCCAATGATACGCCGCGTTTCGAGGCCCGCGGCGTGGTCGCATCCTATCCGAACGCAGCATCGATGAACCAGCTAACGCGCGATGATGCAGAGAGCGAGGACGAAGCCAATCCATCGCCGCCGCAGGAGCAGGTCCGACTTCATTGGTTGGAATCGAGACTGAAAAGTTGGATGATTGCAGGGTTATTGGGTGGCCATGCGCAGGCGATTTTGCTGGGGGTCGTCGGGTTTTTGATCCGCGACCGATTGAACCTTCATGATCTTCCAAAAGAAGCTGTAGAAGCCACAGGTTCTGTGATGTTCGTCGGTGCAATGGCCACGTTGCTGGCGCAGTGGGGGTTGATCCCTATCCTGTCGATCTCGCCGCGCAATTCGGTGTTATGGGGATCGCTGCTGGCATTATTGGGCGTAGCAATGGTTGGCGTCAGCTATGACTTTTACGGGATAACATTGGGCTTCGCCATCGCGTCTTTGGGTTTTGGGCTTTACCGTCCGGGCTTTACTGCAGGAGCATCGTTGGCGGTACGGCGCCATGAACAAGGCGATGTTGCCGGCAAAATCGCCTCGATCAACGGCGCAGCCTATATTTTTGCACCAGCAGTCGGTGTGGCACTTTTCAATTGGTGGGAACCGGCGACGTTCATCATGATCGGCGCAGCATTGCTGTTCCTGATCATCTGGGGCCGCAAAGCGCTTAACGAAGCGCTATAACAGTCTCGGCTTTAGCTTTGTAAATAAAGCCATGCAGCGGATAAGTTGTGCGGCCCATATCGCCGATGGTGGCATACCAAACGCGAACTGCGCTCCAGTCACCAGCTGCTGACACGTCAATGACGCGTGCGCCGCGTTCGATATGGCCACGACGTCCGCCGATCAGCGACCAGTTAGCATGATCGACCAACACTTCACGATCCGAGACGATCTTACTAACCATGGCAACATGGCCGAGTGGATTGCCTTTGGTGGCTTTGAAAGTCATCACCGCGCCGACTTTCGGTGCAGTGCCGCGATCATATTTACCGGCGGCTTGGCCCCACCATGTGTTGGCATTGCCAAAAATCTCAACGCCCGATGCCTGACGGGCATAAGGCACACATTGCAGCGCCATGGCTTGTGCTGGAATAAGCAGCGCCAATGCACCGAATGCGGCGATGAGATTTTTGCGAAACATGTAAAGCAACCCTGAACCGTTATCTTGTGCCATGCTGATGGCCCGGACAGGGTTTTGCCACAACATCTAGGCGGTGACATGCAAGCTTGCCAAGATGAACCGTTGTTCATTTTCGGCTCATCGCCGGTGAGCTTCAACTCACCGGCGATGGATAGAAATCAGGCTTTGGCTTTCAACGAATCGGCAACTGCAACGCCGTGGCGCTCCAACGCTTCAACGATCTTGGCTTCGCCTTCAAGGCTTCCCCAGAACATCGGGCCGCCGCGATAGACCGGCCAGCCATAGCCATAGATCCAGACGACATCGATGTCGGATGCGCGCTGGGCCTTGCCTTCTTCTAGGATTTTATAGCCTTCGTTGACCATCGGATAGAGTGTGCGTTCGATAATCTCTTGATCGGTAATATCGCGTTTTGGCAGGTTCGATGTCGAACGGAATTCTTCGATTATGGCGAGTGCCTCGGGGGATTCCGTGCCAACGCGCTTGGCATCATAATCGTAAAAACCTTTAGTGTTTTTCTGACCGAAACGTCCAGCGGCGCACAAGGCATCACGGATGGTTTCGATCTTGGTCGGATCGCGGTGCCAGCCGATGTCGAGGCCCGCCAGATCGCTCATCTGGAACGGCCCCATCGGCATGCCAAAGTCAGTGTGAACCTTATCAATCTGTGCTGGCGTTGCGCCTTCGAGCAACAACTGCATCGCTGGCATTTGGCGTGTGGAGAGCATCCGGTTACCGATAAACCCGTGACAGACGCCCGCGACGACCGCGACTTTGCCAATCTTTTTGCCAACCGCCATTGCGGTCGCCAATACATCGTCAGCGGTCTTGGCACCGCGCACAACCTCAAGCAATTTCATAACATTGGCTGGCGAGAAGAAGTGCATGCCGACCACGTCCTGCGGACGCGATGTTGCCGCTGCGATTTCATCAACGTCCAAATAGCTGGTGTTCGATGCGAGGATCGCGCCTTGCTTGCAAATGGCGTCCAGCTTGCCGAACACCTCTTTTTTGACGTCCATGCTTTCATAGACCGCCTCAATCACCAGATCACAATCGGCGAGGTCATCAAGCGACAAGGACGGCGTCAGCGCGCCCATCATCGCCTCAACCTGCTCCGTAGTGAAGCGGCCCTTTGCCGCTGACGCTTCATAATTCTTGCGGATTACGCCGACGCCGCGATCCAGATTTTCCTGCACCATTTCGACGATGGTCACAGGAATCCCTTTGGCCAAAAAGTTCATCGAAATCCCGCCGCCCATCGTGCCAGCGCCGATCACGCCGACTTTTTTGATGTCGCGCAATTGGATGTCCTTGGCCAAACCATCAATCTTGGCGGCTTGGCGCTCGGCAAAGAACATATGGCGCTGTGCCGCGGACTGGCTGCCCATCATCAACTTCATGAATTCGGTGCGTTCAAACGCCATGCCTTCGTCGAAAGGCAGCCGGGTTGCAGCCTCGACACACGCCAGATTGGCATATGGCGCATCAAAGCCTTTCCATTTGCGCGCGTTCGCAGCCTTTAAGGCTTCAATAGCGCCAACATCACCATTAACCGGCAGATCGCGCGTCGCGCGCGGTCCCTTGGCGATCATTTCTCGTGCAAAAGCAATCGCATCATCCGCTAGGCTGTTTTCGTTCGCCAGCCGGTCGATCAGCCCCATCTCCAACGCTTTAGCCGCAGGAACAGGATCGCCGCCCGAACACATGGCAGCCGCCGCCTCTACGCCTACCAAACGCGGCAGGCGTTGCGTTCCGCCAGCACCGGGCAACAGGCCAAGCTTTACCTCTGGCACGCCCAACTTGGCCGATGGCACTGCAATGCGGTAATGACAGCACAAGGTTGTTTCCAGCCCGCCGCCCAGCGCCGTACCGTGGATTGCGGCGATAATCGGTTTGCTTGATGTTTCCATCGCGTCAAGCGTTTCGCCCAGCCCCGGCTCTTTGGGTGCCTGACTAAATTCGGTGATATCCGCGCCAGCGATAAAGGTAGTGCCGTCGCAGCGGATGACGGCTGCCTTGATCGAAGGATTGCCCAGCGCCTCGGCAACGCCGTCTTTCAGCCCCTGGCGCACATGCCAGCTAAGCGCGTTGACCGGCGGATTGTTGACGATGATGACGAGCACATCGTCATGGCGCTCAGTTGTTACGGATTGCATAGTCAGTCTCCAATTAGGTCAGGCGGCCAGCGCCGCGTAAAGCATCGTTTTAATTTCTCGGCGCACCGGATAAGTGCTGGAAGGCATCAATTGCGTCATGAAAATCATGATGATGTCCTCAACAGGGTCGACAAAAAACGCCGTGGAAAACATCCCGCCCCAGTAAAATTCGCCTGCCGAACCCGGCACCAACGTGGTGTGCGGCGTCATGCTGACCGCGAAACCTAGGCCAAAACCGATACCGGCATTGTCTGCCTCACTAAACAGGCTTTGTGACAGTTCGGTCAAGTCTTTGCCGCCGGGCAGATGGTTCGCGGTCATCAGTTCCAGCGTTTTCGGGCTGATAATCTGCACACCATCGAGCGCACCGCCGTTGAGCAGCATCCGGCAGAACCGGTGATAATCGGACAGGGTCGAACACAGCCCCCCGCCGCCCGACAAATATGGCCCCGGCTTTGACCAGCGGCTGCCATCGCCATTGTCGAACATCATTTTGGTTTCGGCGGGATGAAAATGGTAGCAATCGGGGATGCGGTCCATTTTTTCCGGCGGCACAAAAAAGCCGGTATCGACCATGCCGAGCGGACCGAACAAGCGTTCCTGAAAAACCTGATCCAGAGGTTTTCCCTCAATCCGCTGAATGACTGCACCCAAAACATCAGTCGATACCGAATAATTCCAGTAGGTACCGGGATCAAATTGCAGCGGGATTTTGGCAAGTTCAGCGACGAACTCATCCAGACTGCGCTTGCCCTGAAAATCATCGAGTTTCAGCGCACGATAGGCCGCATCCATCGGATTGCGTTCTTGAAATCCATAGGTCAGCCCGCTGGTATGGCGCAGCAGGTCGACCATTTTCATCTGCGTGGTTGGCGGACGCGTGACAAAGGGTGCATTGCCGCCGCCAGACACAAAGACGCCAAGATCTTTAAATTCGGGCAAGAAGCTGGCAACCGAATGCGAAAGCGCAACTTTGCCTTCTTCAACCAATTGCATGAAAACAATCGAGGTGATCGGCTTTGTCATTGATGCGATGCGGAAAATGGCGTCTTCTTTTAACGGCTGTCCGGGGCGAGCATCGCCCTGCAGCGAGAGATGCGCGATCTCATCCCCTCGCCCGATCAGCAACGCTGCATGGGGCAGCTTTCCACTGTCGAGATATTTGGCTTTCAAATAAGCGGGAATGCGGTCCAACCGGTCGGGAAGGAAACCAAGCTCTGCGGGGTTTGATGCAACAATCATGTCAGTGAGAAGTCTGTCCTAAAAGTTGACGGGTGACGGGGTGTGAGCTGGTCAGCCCGCCGTCCACCGCGATGGCTTGGCCGTTTACATAGCTGGCCTGATCGCTGGCAAGGAACAACGCCACATTGGCGAGTTCTTCGGGTTGGCCAGCGCGTTTCAGCGGATTCAGCTGCCCAACCTTGTGCATCACTTCTTTTTCGCGCGCATAATCGAATGTCGGTTTGGTCATGCCAGTTTCGGTCAGGCCGGGGCAGATTGCGTTGACGCGCACGCCGCTGCTGGTCAGTTGCTGCGCCGCCGTCTTAGCCAGATTGATAACGCCAGCCTTTGACGCCGAATATGTCAGCGGCCCTGCGCCGGAGTTTAGGCCGGCGACGCTAGCGGTCAGGACAATCGACCCGCCGCGTCCTTGATCGACCATGGCTTTACCCGCATGTTTGACCATCAATGCTGGTCCGATCAGGTTGACACGGAACGTTTCCGCCATCGCGATAGGATCAATGTCAAAAATCGCCCCCATGTCGCCGATGATACCTGCATTGGCGAATGCCACATCGACGCCGCCGTAATTGGCGATTGCGGCTGCGACTAAGCTGGCAACATCAGCTTCGACACCTGCGTCAATCTGCAAGGCAGTGACCATGCCACCGGCGGCCTCCACCATTTTTGCCGTTTCAAAAACGCCTTCGCTTTTGTCGCCGATAACCAGCTTCGCGCCTTCCGCTGCAAAACGTACCGCCGACGCGCGACCAATGCCGGAACCTGCACCTGTGATAATGGCAACTTTGCCGTCCAATTGCCCGCTCATACCACCACACCTCCGTCGACAACGATTGTTTGGCCGGTCATAAAGCTCGACGCGTCGGATGCCAAGAACACCGCCGCGCCCGCAATTTCGCGCGGCTCGCCGATGCGGCCCATCGCGGCGCTGGCGGTGGAATGCTTGAGATTTTCGGGGTTCTCCCACAAAGCCTTGGCGAAATCGGTTTTGACCAGACCCGGAGCAATCGAATTGATCCGCACATTATCGAGCCCATACTCGCGCGCCAAATTCTTCGTCATCTGGATATCAGCAGCTTTGGTGATCGCGTAGGCGCCCAAAATCGGCGATCCGCGCAGACCGCCGATGGACGACACGATCACAATCGAGCCCGATTTCCGCGCGATCATTTCAGGCACGACCATTTGGATCAACCAATGCTGCGACACAATATTATGGTCGAGCGTTTTGCGTAGCTGTTCGTCAGTGATCGTCGCCATCGGTCCGTAATGCGGGTTCGACGCCGCGTTACAGACAAGGACATCGACTTTGCCGAATGCCTTGCGCGTTTCATCAACCAGATTTTGCAGCGACTCTTTTGACGACAGGCTGGACGCGACTGCTATTGCCGCCCCCGGATGCTTGGCGTTGATGTCAGCGGCAACCTCTTCACACGGGCCGATATTGCGGCTGGAAATTGCCACCTTCGCGCCGTGGTCGGCCATTTCCTCCGCAATGGCTTGCCCAATTCCGCGCGACGAACCCGTAATAATGGCGACCTTACCGGTCATGTCAAAAAGCGACATATTTCTCTCCTTTGTGCGGGTTTACGCTCCCGCTATTTTGGCAAATTTCAATGCGGCTTCGGCCAGCGGCAACACCCGCTCCGACATCGCCTTGGCATGCGCCGAACTGGCCGTGCCATCAATTACGCGCTTTTTGATCCCTTGGATAATCCCTGCCAAACGGAAGAAATTATAGGCGAAATACCAGTTCAAATCAGGGATGCCGTCGCGGCCCGTCGCTTTGCAATAATGCGCCACAACTTCGTCCAGTTCCGGAACCCCCAGCGCCGCGCGGTCTACATCCATCACGCCTGACCGACCACCATTTTCGGTAACCCACGCCATCGCGACATAAGAAAAGTCCGCAAGCGGATCACCCAAAGTAGACAATTCCCAATCGAGCACAGCCAAGCATTTGGTGCCTTCATGCTCGAAAATCGCGTTATCAATGCGGTAGTCGCCATGGACGACACTGACGCGCGTTTGTTCGGGCAAGGTCGATGGCAGCCACTCGATCAACCGCTCCATCTGCGGCATCATCTCTGTTTCGGACAGGCGATATTGCTTGGTCCAGCGATCCACCTGACGCCCGAAATAATTGCCGGGTTTGCCGTAATCCGAAAGGCCCGCCGCCTCGACATCGGTGTTGTGCAACTTAGCCAGCACATCGATCATCTCGAAATACACTGCGCGGCGTTCGTGAGGATTGCTACCCGGCATCGCGCCGTTCCAAATGGTGCGGCCATCGACCATGCCCATCACATAAAACCAGCTGCCGATGATGCTATCGTCAGTGCAGACGCCATATTGGCGGGCGACCGGAAAGCCGGTGGTGAAAAGCCCAGCCTGCACTTTATATTCGCGATCTACTGCATGCGCAGAGGGTAGCAGCACGCCAAAAGGCTTGCGCCGCAGCACATAATTGCCCGACGCTGCCTCGATCTTATACGTCGGATTGGACTGACCGCCTTTGAACTTGGTCAGATGCAGCGGGCCTTTGAAGCCCTCTACATTCGCCTGCATCCATTCGGTCAGCTTTGCCTCATCCAGCCGGTCTGCACCTTCGGGCTCGACGGTGCCGACAAAGGCTTCATCGGCGTTGACGACTTCGGTCATTGGTCAAAAACGATAACGCTACGCGCGCTATCGCCTTTCTTCATTTTCTCAAAACCGTCGTTGATTGCCTCCAGCGGAATACGCTCGGCAATGATGCTATCGAGATCGAGCAACCCGCGCATGTAGAAATCAACCAGACGCGGAATGTCCACAGGGAAACGGTTGCCGCCCATGATCGCGCCTTGCAGCTTCTTGCCCGACAACAGGTCCATCGCGGATAGGGCAACCGAATGCTGCAACGGCATCATGCCGAGGATCGTCGCCGTGCCGCCGCGCTTCAACGACTTGACCGCCAGTTCGCCTGATGCGGGACGCCCGACTGCTTCAATCGCATGATCGACGCCGCCTTTGGTTAGCGCGAGCACTTGTGCCGCCGCATCATCGGCAAGCGCATCGACAACATCGGTCGCACCCAGTTTCAACGCCAGCGCACGCTTTTCGGGAATTGGGTCGCAGGCAATAATCCGCCCTGCGCCTGCAATTTTTGCAGCGTTGATTGTGGCCAAGCCAACTCCGCCGCAGCCGATAACGGCGACGGTTTCTCCAGGAGTCACTTTGCACGCATTAAAGATCGTGCCCGCACCTGTGGTAACGGCGCAACCTATGACTGACGCCCGATCTAGCGGCATATCAGGGTCGATCCGCACACACGCATGTTCATGCACCAGCATCATTTCGGCATAGGCTGACAGGTTCAGCATCTGTGCAACGGGTGAGCCATCGGGGCGCGACAGCCGCGATTCCTCGCCCGCTTTACGCCGCGTATCGCCGCCAAGGCACAGCGACATCCGGCCGGTCACGCAAAACTCGCAATGCCCGCAAAATGCCGAGAGACAGGTGACGACAGCGTCGCCGACTTTCACTGTCCGCACTTCGCTGCCCACGGCTTCGACGATACCCGCCGCCTCATGCCCCGGAACCGCCGGAAGCGCGTGAGGGTACGTACCTTCGATAAAGTGCAGGTCGCTATGGCACAGCCCGCAGGCAGCGGTGCGGATCAGCACCTCGTGCGCTTGCGGTTTGGAGATTGAGAGCTGCTCAATTTCCAACGGCTTGCCCGGCTGAATTAGAACAGCTGCTTTCATCGTGAAATTGCCATATCGCCAGAGGAAATATCTGCAGCGCTGTTTGAGCCGTGCTTGCCAAATTCGATGCGGGCGATCGCACGGGCGTGAACTTCATCAGGACCATCGGCCAGCCGCAATGTGCGCTGATGCGCGTAAGCAGAGGCCAGGCCAAAGTCGTTGGAAACGCCGCCACCGCCGTGCGCCTGAATGGCATCGTCGATGATCTTCAACGCCATGTTCGGGGCCTGCACCTTAATCATCGCGATTTCGCCAGCGGCGATCTTGTTTCCGACGGTATCCATCATATGCGCAGCCTTTAAGCAGAGCAAACGCGTCATTTCGATGTCGATCCGTGCGCGGGCAATACGTTCTTCCCACACGCTATGTTCGGCGATTTTTTTGCCAAATGCGGTACGCGTCAATAGCCGCTTGCACATTTTCTCCAGCGCTTCTTCGGCAACACCAATGGTACGCATGCAGTGGTGAATACGGCCAGGTCCAAGGCGACCCTGCGCAATCTCAAACCCGCGACCTTCGCCTAGCAACACGTTTTCGGCAGGCACGCGGACGTCTTTCAGTTCAACTTCCATATGGCCGTGGGGCGCATCGTCATAACCAAAGACTGGCAGATGGCGGAGCACCTTAACACCGGGCGCGTCTAGCGGGACGAGGATCTGTGATTGCTGCGCGTGGCGTTTTGCTTCGGTGTCGGTCTTGCCCATCACGATCGCGATTTTGCAGCGCGGATCACCCACGCCTGACGACCACCATTTCACGCCGTTGATCACATAGTCGTCGCCGTCGCGCACCATGCGCGTCTGGATATTGGTCGCATCGGACGAAGCAACTGCAGGCTCTGTCATCAAGAACGCGGACCGGATTTCACCGTTCATCAACGGCACCATCCAGCGTTGTTTTTGCTCGGCCGTGCCATAACGCATGAACACTTCCATGTTGCCGGTATCGGGCGCGGAGCAGTTGAACACTTCGGATGCCCAGCCGATGCGGCCCATTTCCTCGGCGCACAAAGCATATTCCAAATTGGTCAGACCAGGGCCGTCAAAGGCGACGCTATCGTCGACATGCTTGTGCCCCGCATTCGGCGGCATAAACAGGTTCCAGATGCCAGCGGCTTTGGCCTTGGCTTTCATTTCCTCAACGATGGGAATGACTTTCCAACGCTCGCCCTCATGCTCTTGGCGCATAAATTCGGAGTGGTTGGGGCGGACATTCTGCTCGATAAAATCGCGCACGCGGTCGCGCCAATAGCTTTGCCGTTCGGTGAGGGTGAAATCCATATGAGTCGTCCTTTTTTAATCGTCCGGTTAATATTTCATCTTTGCGCTGAACTGTTCAGCGCTTCAATTGCTTTTTTCGCCCGCAGCCAGCTGACGCAATCTTTCGTCATGATCGGCGCGCCCGATGGGGAAACGGCGGAATACAAATGCGCCGATAATCGCCAAGGCCACGGTCGCGGCGGCGTAGAACATCATCATATTGTCAATTACTATAGGCGCAACGGTCGCAGGATCCGCTTTGGCTGGCAGCCCCGACCAATGCACAATCAAGCCGGCAAACAATATGCCAAGCCCGACGCCGCATTTTTGCACAAAGAACCAGCCCGCCGAAAACACGCCCTCGGAGCGCTTACCCGTTTTCACCTCGGATGCCTCGACAAGGTCAGCGACCATCGATTGCGCAGCGATCATCGCCATCACGCTGGTTGAATTTGAAAAGAAGGAGAAGGCAAAAACCATCGCC
>JBEBKE010000022.1:0-23543 GCA_040079555.1 Sphingorhabdus sp.
CGACGCCAAACAACGCCTGCACGCGCAGCTCTACCGTCGGCCCTGCCTCTGCACCATAATCGATTGCGTGGCTGGTTCCGGCTGGCGAAGTGAAGTGCGGTGGCGCAAGCCGTTCGATAGTCTGTTGTCCATCCCAACCGATCATCGTCAGAAAAGCGTTGTGGATTGCGCCCGGGTCAACCTCTGACAAACGGCGCTTTCCCGTCAGCAACGGCGCGAGCCATCGCTCTAAAGTGGCTTGCAGCTCGGCATCTGATAAACCCGAAACACCCGCCCATTCTGCGCGGTCGCGCAGGCGTTGGCTGGCATCCGATATTGGCAGCAATGCACAGCCATATTCCCGCACACCTTCAAGCAGCGCAGCCGCAATCGCGTCAGGATCTGCTTTTGCATCTTGCCCCTTTGCAATGGTGACAGCCCCCAGCCGCCGACCGCTTTCGGTTTTCACGCCTCCAGTCGCGGGATCAAAAATGACGTGTGCGCCAGTGATAATGCGGTCGCAGTAAAGCGCCTCAATTTCCGCGAACTCGATCGCAGCGGCGGATATTATGCGCGCAGCTTGCGCTGAGCCTTGTATGTCAGCAACGGTGAGCCAGTCTGCCTTTGCCAAGGACGAAGCAGGATCGAGCTTGAACCCCCTGCCCCCGACGCTTAGCCAATGTTCGCCGGAAGCATCACGGCGTTTGGCGATGCGATCTGGGTACGCAAGGGCGATCGCGCTCGCCAGACCGTAAGAGCCGCCTTCGTTGTGCTGCGATGGCGTTAGCTTTGCCCAGCGCCTCGCCAGCGCCCTTGCTGCTTCCGCGCGCTTCCCGCGTTCACTGCGCCATCGGTCCAACCGCCGTTCCAGATCGACATCATTTCCGCCTAACCCGCGCTCCGATAACAGCACTGCGACCTCTGCGGCTACTCCTGCAAAACCCATTCGCGCTGCCTCAACCAACATATGCGCAAGCCTTGGTGGCAATGGCAGTCGCGCTATCGCGCGGCCATGCGCTGTCGGTCGCCCATCATCCGCAAGCGCACCCAAATCACGCAACCGGATTTTGGCTTCATCGATTGCAGCTTTGGGCGGTGGATCAAGCCAGCGCAACGACGCGGGATCACCAACGCCCCATAATGCCGTATCGAGCAGCAAAGGCGACAAGTCCGCCTCCAGTATTTCAGGCGGATCAAACGGCGGCAATCCCGCTGTCGCTGCTTCCTCCCACAGCCGATAGGCTACACCCGCCCCTTGCCGCGCTGCACGGCCCGCCCGCTGAGTCACCGCCGCCTGACTGGCCCGTTCGGTCACCAGCCGCGTCGATCCCGCCGCACGGTCATAACGCGCACGGCGCGCAAGCCCGCTGTCGATCACAATCCGCACGCCATCAATCGTCAGGCTGGTTTCCGCGATGGACGTTGCCAAAATGACTTTGCGCCCCTGCCCTTTGCGAATGGCCGCCCGTTGTTCAGCGGGATCGAGCGTACCGTGGAGGCGGTGGACGTCGGCAGAAACGCCGACCAGCCGTTCCGCTGTTCGTTCAATTTCAGCAACGCCGGGAAGGAAGGCGAGCACATCGCCGTCGCTCTCATCGGCCAACGCCTGCCTTATGGCCGCCGCCATTTCGTCCTCAATCCGCGCCTCTGCACGCCGACCGATATGGCGCAATGTTAGCGGCCATGACCGCCCCTCACTTTCGATAACCGGCGCGTCCATCAACGCGGCAAAGCGGCTGCCATCCAGCGTCGCTGACATTGCCATCAACCGCAGGTCGGGCCGCAGTCCGCTTTGTACATCCAATGCCAGCGCAAGGCCGAAATCGCTGTCCAGGCTGCGTTCGTGCACTTCATCAAACAGCACTACCGACACCCCGGCTAGTTCGGGATCATCCTGAATCCGGTTGCGGAAAACTCCCTCGGTCAGCACCAATATCCGCGTGGCCGCTGACTGTTTGCTATCCATCCGCGTGGCATAGCCGATGCTTTGTCCGACCGGTTCACCCGCACTTTCGGCCATCCGCTCCGCCGCTGCCCGCGCAGCCAATCGGCGGGGGGAAAGGAGCAATATCTGGCCATGACACCACGGCTCGTCCAGCAATGCGGGCGCAACCATCGTTGTCTTCCCTGCGCCTGGTGGTGCAACAAGCACAGCATTTGGGTCGCGCAAAAGCGCAGCTTTCAGGTCGTCTAAAACGGATGCAATCGGTAACGTCACGCGGCCTTAATAAGCGCGCGAAACGGCAAACTCCACTGCCTCGACCATCGCGGCTTTTGCGGCGCTTTGGGGAAAGCCACCCAGCGCATCAATCGCACGCTGACCATAATACCGCGCCCGTTCGACGGTATCATCAATAGCGTTATGTTTGCGCAGCAACGCGGTTGCACGATCAAGGTCCGCATCGCTAGCCTTATGCCCCAACATCGCGTCGCGCCAGAAGCTACGTTCTTCGGTGTCACCTCGGCTGTGTGCCAAGATGATCGGCAGCGTTACTTTGCCATCGCGGAAATCATCACCGCGCGCTTTGCCCATCGTTGCCCCGTCGGACGCATAATCCATCGCATCATCGACCAGCTGAAACGCAATTCCAAGATTTCGGCCATAGGCATCAAGCGCCATTTCGGTCGCTTCGTCGCGTTCCGCCACGACCGCCGCAATTCGGCACGCAGCAGCAAAAAGCGCTGCTGTCTTTGCGCCTATGATATCGAGATATTTTTCTTCGCCGGTTGCAATCTGGCGCTGCGCCGTCAGCTGGTTGACTTCGCCCTCAGCGATCACAGCCGACGCGTGGCTCAAGATTTTGAGCACTTTGAGCGACCCATCCTCCACCATCAACTCAAACGCACGGCTGAACAGAAAATCACCGACCAAAACAGCCGCTGGGTTTCCAAATATCAAATTCGCCGCCGTTTTCCCGCGCCGCATCTCGCTGCCGTCAACGACATCATCGTGCAGCAATGTCGCGGTGTGGATAAACTCGACAGTCGCCGCCAATTTATGATGGCGGTCGCCGGGATAATCGAGCAATCGCGCCGATGCGAGTGTCAGCATCGGCCGCATCCGTTTGCCACCGCCTGCAATTAAATGCCCAGCCAATTCAGGGATCAGCGGAATTTCCGACTGCATCCGATCAAGGATGACTGCGTTTACACGGTTCATTTCTGGCGCGACAAGCGCCATAATGGGTTCAAGCGAAGGGGCGGATTTGCCGCTAATCGGATGGATAGTTGCCGTCATTTCACCGCTGCTCTGACAAGGCGCCGCGCGCAAGGCAAGTGCAAAACTGGCAAAAGCGCTTGTCCGCAGCGGAAACTGGCGGCAAGGATGAAGCATGTCCGACGATATCCTTGCCCGCTACCGCGATTCCATCGACAATATCGATGCTGCGCTCGTCTTTATGTTGGCCGAGCGGTTTAAAGTCACACAGGCAGTGGGCGAATATAAAGCAACGGCGCAATTGCCCCCGGCGGATCCCGGTCGCGAAGAACGACAGGTCGAACGCTTGCGCCAGCTGGCGCGCGATGCGAAACTTGACCCAGATTTTACCGAGAAATTTCTGCGCTTCATCATCGACGAAGTCATCCGCCACCATGAAAAAATCCGCGCGGAAAGCTGAACGGCAAAGTTAACCGAACAGTAACGCGCGCCGAACTAACAATCCCGCATGATTATCGTTCAAGGTTTCATGAAAGTTCAGCCAGAGGATTTCGCCCAATATAAGCGGCGGATCGTTTTGCACATGGCGCATGTGCAGATGCTCGATGGATGTTTACAATACAGCCTGTCCGAAGACGCCGGAATTCCCGGATTGATTTGGGTCGCAGAACGCTGGCGCGACAAAGCGGCGCAGGCAGCCCATCTGGCGGGTGACCATATGGGGCAGTTCAATCAGTTCATGAAGCATATGCCGATCAGCGCGGCGCATATCGCCAATTACGACGTCGAAGGTGATGGCCAATGGCTGATGCGCGTGGGATCGTCGTCGATCAGCTAATCAGCCAGCCGTTTTCGGCAAACGAAGCTTGACAAGCAACCCGCCCATATCCTCGCTTTCGTCCAGCTCTACAGCGCCGTTATAGATTTCAGCCACGTCGCGGACGATCGCCATACCCAGCCCAGTGCCCGGCTTGCTGGTATCCAGCCGCACGCCGCGATCAAAGATGCGTGTGCGTTCTTCTTCGGGGATTCCGCGGCCATCATCTTCGATTTGGATTTCCACCATATCGCCTTGTTCGACCACCGTCACAAAAACGCTGCCGCCGCCATATTTGGCTGCGTTCTCGACCAGATTGCCGAGCATTTCGTCCAGATCCTGCCGTTCAACGCGAACAGCCAGATTCTTCGCGCCCGCCATATCCAGCCGGACATGCGCATAAAGCCGCCCAACCGCGCGCTCCACCGATTCCAAACTCGGCCATACTTCGGAACGGCTATGGCTGTGTCCGCGCCGCCCCACGGCCCGCGCGCGCGCAAGATGATGGTCGACTTGCCGCCGCATCGTTGTAGCTTCGCGGATCACCGTGTCAGACAAGTCGTTGGCTTGAGCCGTTGCGCTGTTCATAATGACCGTCAGCGGCGTTTTCAGCGCATGGGCAAGGTTACCCGCATGACGGCGCGCTTCTTCGGCCTGCATCTCGTTATGATCGATCAGCGCGTTCATTTCTTGCACCATCGGCATCACTTCGTCGGGCAACGCGCTTTCGTTAATCCGGTCCTGCCTGCCGCTGCGCATCAAAGCGATTTCGCGCCGAACGTCGCGTAGCGGCCATAGTCCGTATAATGTTTGCAGCGCGGCCAGCGCGATCAAACCCAGCCCCAGCAGCGCAAAGCTGGTGACCAACACCGTCCGCAAGCTGCTGACTTGGGCATCATAAGCCTGAAGATTTTGCGCGACTAGGAATGTCCATTCGGTATCGGAATCGGGCAAAGTCACAGTCCGCGTCACCACGCGCAAAGGCTCTTCGGGAAATTGATTGCTATTGTAATAGAAAGGCTTGCGGTGTTTTGTTGCGGGCAGTTTTAGCCGCCGATCCCACAACGACCGCGACGGCCAATCTTCAAAACCTTTGCCGCTAATTTGGTAATAGATACCGCTATTGGTTTCCAAAAACCGCTGATCGCCCAAGGCACGGTTTAACCGCACGTCGCCAATGGGGTCGATTTCTGCCGACGCGACCATCGCGGTCAGCACATATTCCATCTGATCGTCGAAATTGTCGGAAACAGCGTCGGTCAACACACGATCAAGCGCGATGCCGCCGCCAATCAACAGCAACGTTATCCAGCCAGCAGCGATCACAATCATGCGGCGGCTCAGCGAGCCCGTGCCGCGTGCGGACTTTTGCTTTCCCGCCGGAGAAGGGATTACGTCCGCTGTTTCCGCCATATCAGCTTAGCCGCGCGGCTCCTCAAGGCTATAGCCAAGACCACGGATCGTGGAGATGACATCCTGCCCCAGCTTTTTGCGGATGCGCGTTACGAACACTTCGATCGTATTGGAATCGCGGTCGAAATCCTGATCGTAAATGTGCTCGATCAACTCGGTGCGCGACACAACCTTGCCCTTGTGGTGCATCAAATACGACAGCAACTTATATTCCTGCGCGGTCAGCTTCACTGGCTCACCCGCCAAGGTGACGCGGCCCGAACGGGTATCAAGGCGCACATCACCCGCGTTCATCTCAGCCGAAGCATTGCCCGATGCGCGGCGGATCAGCGCGCGCAGACGCGCGATCAGTTCCTCGGTCTGGAAAGGCTTCGCCAGATAATCATCTGCGCCAGCATCCAGCCCCGCAACCTTGTCCGACCAGCTGTCGCGCGCAGTTAGCACCAGAACGGGGAACTTCTTCCCTTCGCGCCGCCAACGATCCAATACCGTCAGTCCATCAATAGTTGGTAAACCAAGATCCAAGACAACCGCGTCGTATTCCTCGGTTGAGCCCATGAAATGGCCGTCTTCGCCATCATTGGACAAATCGACCGCATAGCCTGCGCCTTCCAGCGTGTTTTTCAGCTGTTGCCCCAGCGTGGGTTCGTCTTCAACGATCAGGATGCGCATTTTTGCCCCTTTTTAACTTGGCGTCATGTGAGTGATACTGCGCGATAACAGATAAGCTTCGCCTCCGCAAAAGGCTTAAACACCATGTATCAGGGATTAACGCTGACGAATGATCGAACCTGTGCGGGCATCCACGTCGACAAAGATAACGCGGCCATCATCTACGAATTTCAGCCGATAGATTTTGGTATCCTGATCATATTCGGGGCCGAGATATTCCATGCCCTTCATGCGCGGCAGGATGATGCCTTCAATCTGCCGCAGCGAGAGTACTTTGCCGTCACTCATCTGCTTTCGCGCGCTTTGCTGATCAGCCTTGGGCGCGAGAGCGAACGCAGGCGACACGCTGGTCACAAGGACAGCGGCGGCAACGAAAAGGGCGAGGCGGTTTTTCATAGTCTCACTCTTTATCGCCGCACCGTTGAACGGAATCTGAATGTCGTCGTAAGGCTTTGGAAAGCATGTTTCTTGTTGTAAACAATCACCGCGTCATTTCGAACGTGATGGCAAGAGTTACGCTGGTGCCTATCTCGCCGCCTTCGATGGGCGTTGAGGCCGATGCGTCTGCGGCCGCTTCCATAGCCATTTTCGCATATACCATTGGAGGCTCCATAGCCTGCTGCCGGATCGATTCCGCGACCCGTAGCACACGGACATCGGTGTAACCGGCCTTTTGGGCGTGATAGCGCGCCTGCTTCATCGCAATCGACCATGCCTTATCACGCGACTGCGCCTCAGCGGCACTGTCATCATCCAGCGTGAAGTTCGGCCCCGAAAATTCGGTCGCGCCGTTGGTTGCCAGCGTATCGAGCACATCACCCAATCGCTGAAAATCACGAAGTTTTGCGGTCACGACGTTAGAGACAACATAGCCTTTCAGGCGCTGTTTGCCAGTCGGCAGATACTCAATATCGCGATATAGATTGATTGCACTGGTCTGAATATCCTTGTCGGCGATCCCAGATGCTTTCAACTGTGCGACAACCGACGTCATTTTTTCGGCATTTTTGGTGATGGCATCTTTGGCCTTCAGCGCCTTGGTTTGCACTCCGGTGGTGAAGGTTGCCGCATCTGGCGCGGATTGCACGATGCCGGTAACCGTCAGTTCGATAATCGGCTTTGCCGGATCAACTTTCACTTCGCTGGTACTCACGGTCACCATTTCTCCCCGTTGCGCAAATGCCACTTGTGGTAACGCTAGCAATAACGCTGCGCTGCATAGCATTTTGGATATCATTTTCATCATTCCGTCTCCTGAAAGATCGATCAAATCGCCGTATTTCGGGCGAACTCTAAGTAAATATCGCGCAGCTTGCGCGTCACTGGCCCTGATTTGCCACTGCCAATCTGAACGCCGTCTATACAAGTGACGGGCATGACAAAAGCCGACGCCGCCGTGTTCATCGCCTCTGCCGCATTTTTCGCCTCGTTCACTGTGAAGGCGCGCACTTCGATGCTAATCCCCTCGCGGGCCGCCAGTTCCTTTAACGCAACTTGCGTAATCCCGTGCAATGCTTGTTCGTCCAGCGGATGCGTAACCAGCACACCGTCAGCGGTCACAATATGCGCGTTTTGCGAGGTCCCCTCTGTCACAAAACCATCGCGCACCAGCCATGCGTCATCCGCCCCCAGCGCCTTTGCCTCCATCTTCATCAGCGAAGCATAGAGCAATTGTGTCGTCTTGATATGCGCCATGCCCCAACGTTTATCAGGCAACGTCACCACCGAAATGCCGCACTCTGCCTCTGGCCGATCCACCAGAACCATTTCCTGCGTAAACGCGCAGATGGTGGGGATCGTATCGGCGGGCGGCGCGGCGAAATTGCGGTCGCCGGGATTACCGCGCGTAACCTGCATATAGACGACACCTTCGGTCACGGCATTGCGTGTCACCAGTTCGCGGCAGAATGCCAATACTTCGTCACGGGCCGGAACCTGAAGCATTTTCAGCCCCGCCATCGACCGCGCGAGCCGCTCCACATGCCGGTCGAAATCTGCCAGCTTTCCGTCGAGCACTGACACGACTTCATACACCGAGTCTGAAAACAGAAACCCCCGGTCAAAGATTGAAACCTGAGCTTCGTTTTCTGGGAGATATTGGCCGTTAAGATAAATGGTTCGCATAGCCATTGTTCTGCGAGGTTCACTCGATGGCGTCAACCCGCTCTTCCCCACTTTTCGTCACCCCCGCGAAGGCGGGGGTCCATCACCTGTGGATGAAATTTAGAGTGCGGGCGATGGATTCCCGCCTTCGCGGGAATGACGAAAGTGTTGAGAGGCGATAGTGAAGCTTGCCCTACCCGTCCCCACCCCCTATCCGCCGCGCATCATGTCAGTGCCCCCCATTCTCGCGTATGAAGGTCTTTCCCTGCAACAAGGTGCAGGCTGGCTGTTTCAGGACATCAACCTGTTCATCGGACCGCGTGACCGGCTGGCGTTGATTGGTCGTAATGGCGCGGGCAAAACGACATTGCTGCGCCTGATCGGTGGTCAGATAGAGGCGGATAAGGGAACGCGGACGGTATCGCCGGGCGCCAATATCGTGATGCTGGAACAGGACCCTGATTTCGGTGCTTACGAGCGACTGATCGATTTTGCACTGCATGAACCCAAGGCTCCACCCGAATATGCGGTGCGCGCGATTGCCGACCAACTCGGCATCGACCTTGACCGCGAAGCCGCCACCGCATCGGGCGGTGAACGCCGGCGTGCCGCGATTTGCCGTGCGCTGGCGAGCGAGCCTGACCTGTTGCTGCTCGACGAACCTACCAACCATCTCGACCTGGCGGCGATTGAATGGCTGGAGGAGTGGCTGACACGGTATAAGGGTGCGTTTCTGGTGATTAGCCATGACCGGACTTTCCTTACCCGCCTGACGCGGCAGACATTCTGGCTCGACCGGGGCAGCCTGCGCCGCAACGAAATCGGCTTTGGTGGTTACGAAGCGTGGACCGAGCAAGTATTTGCCGAAGATGCACGCAACGCCAGCCGCATGGATGCTAAGCTAAAGATCGAGGAGCATTGGAAAGAACGCGGCGTCACCGCACGGCGCAAACGCAACATGGGCCGCCTGACGAAACTGTACGAACTGCGTGCCGCCCGTGCAGCCTTGGAAGGACCGCAAGGCACAGCGAAACTTGCCGCCGCAACAGACGACAGCAAAACCAAAACGGTTATCAATGCCGAGCATGTTTCCAAAAGCTTTGGTGATCGTGATATCATTAAGGACTTCACGCTGCGTATTCAGCGCGGCGACCGGATCGGCATAGTCGGCGCGAATGGCACCGGCAAAACGACGTTAATCCGCATGCTGACCGGCGAAACGCAGCCCGATATTGGCAAAGTGACCTTGTCGCCCACGTTGACCGGGATTGTCATCGACCAACAACGCAAGTTGATGTCGCCCGAAAAGCGGGTTCGTGACGTGCTAGCCGATGGCGGTGACTGGATTGATGTGCGGGGCCACCGCAAACATATTCAGGGCTATTTGAAGGAATTCCTGTTCGACCCCAGCCTCGTCGAGGCGCGGATTGGCACGTTGTCCGGCGGCGAACGGTCCCGCTTGCTGCTCGCCCGCGAATTTGCGCGGGAGGCCAATTTGCTGGTGCTCGATGAGCCAACCAACGACCTTGATTTGGAAACGCTCGACCTGTTGCAAGAAGTGATCAGCGATTATGAAGGCACTGTCTTGATCGTCAGCCATGACCGAGATTTTCTGGATCGGACGGTCAACTTAACCTTGGGCCTAGATGGGTCGGGGACCGTTGACATCATCGTTGGCGGCTATGCCGATTGGGAAGAAAAGCGCGACAAGCGAGGCAAATCTGCGCAGAAAGCCGTTAAGGCCAGTGCGGCTGTCGCAGCTCCGCAGAAATCGGTGAAGCTGACCTATAAAGACCAGCGCGACTATGATGGTCTGCCCAAACGGATCGAAGAAATCGACGCGGAGATTGCAAAGGCGGAAAAGGAATTGGCCGACGCCAATCTCTACACCCGCAATTTTGCGCGTTTCACCGAACTGACGACCAAGACCGAAACTTTGCGTGCGGAAAAGGATGCAGCCGAAGAGCGCTGGCTAGAGCTGGCCGAAATGGTTGAGGCTTTTGCCAACTAGATTCCCGGCAATCGATAGTAATCAGCCAACCGGTCCAGCGCGATCCTGAGTACCAGCTTGCCCGATCGCGCGGGCCAACCCATGGATTTTTCAGCGACCGGCATCGCCTCCCCCGCGCAAATCACGCGCCACGCGATATCGGATAAATCGCGCCCCAGTGCCTCAACCCCCCCGTCAAAGCGTTGCTTTGCATTCAACATCCGATCGGTCGGATTGCTAGGTGACGGCGCACTGCGCTTTCCCCGCGAAATTGGCATATGCTCCCACGACATCGTCACGCGCGGAGCCAAACCGCCGCTTTCAAAATCACTGCGCAGTTTTTCACCCGCCAAAAACTGGCGGTCGGTCAAATGGCCATAAGTGTGGAGCCATGCCAAAGGCGATTCCGCCAGGTTCACCGTTACGGTTCGTCGCGGCTGCTTTGCCTTCCCACGTTCGGCGGCAGGATCAGGCAAAGCCCGTTCGGTTAGCGGACGGGGATCCTTAAATTTCTCGGCGGTGGTGTGTTTGGGCATGGGATTTCCTTTGGCGAATCACTAAAAAGATACTTGCCAAAGACGCGAACTTGTAGGACAGTATAAAACCTATTTGGTTGGAGAAAATTATGCTCAGCCGCGTTCGCGAAGTGCGCAAAGCCAAACGCCTCACCTTATTCGATGTTGCCGAACGCTGCGACCCGCCGACAACCGCGCAAACCATCGGGCGGCTGGAGACCGGAACGCGCACTTTGTCGCTCGGCTGGCTAAACCGCATCGCGGGTGCGCTGGGCGTCGACGCCAGCGAGTTGGTGCAATTGCCCGATCAACAGGAATTGCCAGTTGCGGCGCATTTAGGCGTCGATGGCGCACAGGCGCCCAACAAGCCCGATCTTTTACTTGCGCCAAGGCTTTTGGGCGAAATGATCGGCCTGCGGGTCACCGACAGCATCGGCGACTATCGGCGCGGCGATGAACTGTGGCTCGAACAGTTGTCACCCGAACATTTCGGCGAGGCGCTGAATTGTGACGTCCTAGTTCCGCGTCCTGCTGGGCGCTTCGTATTCGGCCGATTGCTCGGCCGCGAAGACGGCAAATTGCATCTGCTGCCCCTCGCCGCGGGCGCACGACAACAAGTCGTTGCTGATCCGGTGTGGATCGGGCGCGCTGTCAAACTCGTCCGCTCGTTATAATGCGCGTTCTCGCGCTCTCAACGCTGCACCCTTCATCGGCGGCCCCCAATTTCGGGCGGTTTGTTCAGCTGTCGCTGGACGCCGCCGATGCGACTGGCGAAGTTGAGATCGTTCGTATCTGTCCCAACGGCCTGCCCCCTTGGCCATTGGGCCATATTCACCCCCGCTATCGCGGCGCGGCGGCTCTGCCCGCGATCGACGGCGCAATTTATAGACCACCATTTCTGCTGTTGCCGGGGCTAAACCCTGCACGGAACGCAAATGCCATCGTCAAATCGGTGCTGCCGCTTGCAAAAAAGCTTCATGCGGAAAAGCCATTCGACCTAGTCGATGCGCAGTTTTTCTGGCCCGATGGACCTGCGGCGATGCAGATCGCCCAAGCGCTTGGCATTCCGTATTCGATCAAAGCCCGTGGTTCCGATATCCATCATTGGACGACCATTTCGGGTTGCCGCGAACAGATTATAGCCGCCGCACAGAATGCCGCTGGGTTGCTTGCGGTGTCAGAGGCCATCAAAGCCGATATCGCGGCATTGGGTGTCGCGCCGGACAAAATTCTCGTCCACCGCACAGGCATCGACCGTTCGTTATTTCATGTCGCCAGCGAACCCCGCGCAGATTTGCGTCAGCGCATTGATCTGCCGATCGACGGCGCTTTAATTGTCAGTGTCGGCGCACTGATTGCCCGCAAAGGACAGGTGTTCGCGATCGAGGCACTGGCTCAAATTCCGGACGCTAGGCTCGCGATTATCGGCGATGGTCCAGAACTCGGCGTGCTCCGCCAAGCAGCGCGCGACCAAGGCGTCGCTGAACGCGTCCATTTCCTCGGATCGCTACCGCATAACGACATAGCACGCCATGTTCAGGCGGCAGATGCCTGTGTGCTACCCTCGGAAAGCGAAGGCATCGCCAATGCGTGGATAGAGGCGCTTGCATGCGGTACGCCTTTGGTCATTGCCGATGCGGGCGGTGCACGCGAAGTCATCACGAGCGATGCAGGCGGACGCATTGTCGAGCGCAAAGCCGGTGCGATTGCCAAAGCGCTTCGAGACCTGCTGCGCAATCCGCCAGAACGCGCAGAAGTCGCCGCAGTCGTTACGGGCTATAGCTGGGAACGAAACGGAGCAGCGTTGGTCGCCTATTGGCGTTCGCTGCTCTCCGCCCCCTAAACCACGCCCTCGCTATTGTTATTCAGCTTGGTGGTCTTCACCGTTTCCGTTGGCACAAAGCTGTCCTGCGTCACTTTCAACCAGATCAAGATCGGTGCGGCCTGATAGATAGACGAGTAGCTGCCAACGAAAATACCAAACGCCATTGCGACGCTGAATCCAAAGATCACATCGGGGCCAAAAAACACCAGAACGACCAACGGGGTCAGGATCGTCAGGCTGGTCATCACGGTACGCGATAGCGTTTCGTTGACCGAAAGATCGAGCAAGGCGGTGATATCCATCTTGCGGAACTTCTTCAAATTCTCTCGAATCCGATCATAAATGATGATGTTATCGTTCAGCGAATAGCCGATAATCGTCAGCAACGCGGCGATGGTGTTCAAATCGAATTCCATCTGCGTCAGCGAAAACAACCCTAAAGTCAGCACAACGTCGTGAACCAACGCCCAGATCGCGCCGACGCCAAACTGCCATTCAAAGCGGAACCAGATATAGAGGCCGATGCCAATCGAGGCCGCTAACAACGCTGTAATACCGTCGGAGAAAAGTTCGCTAGAAACCTTTCCTGACACTGAATCCACGCCGTCGATGCGAACCGTCGGATGCGCTTCGGTCAGTTTCGCGATGATTTTTTTGGTCATCACATTAGATAATTCTGGCGTTTTGTCCGCGCCGTCGGGCAGCTTCATACGAATGGAAACTTGGTTTTCCGCACCAAAGCGCTGGATCGTCGGGTCGCCATAGCCCAGCGAACCCACGGTGTTGCGCAGTTCCTCAACCGGAGCGACTTTCTCTCCAACAAAGGTCGTGCGGATCATCTGGCCGCCGATGAAGTCGACACCGTAGTTCAGCCCTTTGGTAAACAGCAACGCCATCGACGCAACCATCAGCAGGATGGAAACGCTAAACGCCAAATTCCGCCATTTCAGAAAACCGATATTGGTATCGTCGGGAACGAGTTTTAAAAGTTTCATCGCCGATAACCTCAAATATGAATTTCTTGGGGACGGTTGCGTTTCAACCAAATGGCGACCCACATGCGGGTCAAGGTCACCGCCGTAAACACCGAAGTCACGATGCCAATCATCAGAACGACGGCAAAACCGCGGATCGGGCCGGAGCCGATGAAGAACAGCAAAACTGCCGCGATCACGTTGGTAATGTTCGCATCGAAAATCGCGCGACTTGCCTCGGAATAACCATGTTCGACAGCCAGCGCGACGCGCCGCCCTCGCCGTCGTTCCTCTCGAATACGTTCGTTGATGATGACGTTAGCATCCACCGCCGCACCAATGGTCAGAACAAATCCCGCAATCCCCGGCAAGGTCAGCGTCAAATTGGCCATCGCCATAACCGCAAGGATCATCGCAACGTTGATGATAAGCGCGAAGCAGGAATATACCCCGAAGCGCCCGTAGGCGAGCAGCATCCAGACGAGAACACCGGTTGTCCCGATGATCGCCGCGATCATACCGCGCCGGATCGAGTCAGCGCCAAGATCTGGCCCAACCGAACGTTCTTCAACGACTTTCAAGTCAACCGGCAGCGCGCCAGAGTTCAGCGCAATCGCCAATTGATTGGCGCTATCCACGGTAAAGTTGCCGGAAATTTGCGATGTACCGCCAAGGATGGGTTCGTTGATGATCGGCGCGGAAAGCACCTTTCCATCCAATATGATCGCGAACGGCTTGCCCACATATTTTTGCGTCATCCGGGCAAATTTCTGCCCGCCTTCGCTGTTGAATTGAATGACAACAACGGGTTCATTGTTTTCTTGACTAAAGCTTTGCTGCGCACTCGTCAGCTGATCGCCTTGGATGCCACCAAGTCGGCGCACCGCGACGAAGCCGCCCTCGACATTTGGTAGAGCCTGACTGCCGACCCGCGCTTTGCCCTGCTGCGTCTCTTCAAACACAGCCGCTTCATCGACGATCTTAAATTCAAGCTTTGCAGTCTTACCGATCAGCTCTTTTAGCGCCTCAGGGTCTTCCAAACCCGGAACCTGTACAACAATTCGGTCTGGTCCCTGCCGGATGATCGTCGGCTCCAACGTGCCTAGCGCGTTGATGCGGCGATCAATGACGTCCTTGGCGGAATCCATCGCGCGATTTAGCGCCGCTGTCCGCCCGGTTCCTGCTGGGTTAAGCGTAATCTTATTACCATCGGTGATTTCGATGTTCCAATCGCGACCGCCTTGGTTGTTGGCAACGACTGGCTCCAATGCTTTGCGCGCGGCGTCGATGCGATGGGCTTCGGTGACAATAAAGCTCAACGCGCCGCCCGTGCGAGTCACCGTTTCGATATCAATTTTTGGCTCAGCGCGGCGCATTGCTGTACGCACGCTGTCTTCCAAGGATTCCAGCCGGTCGCGCTCTAGCTGCGCCTGGTCAGCTTCCAGCAAAATGTGGCTGCCGCCCGCAAGATCGAGACCCAGATTAATCGTCGGCTTGGACACCCAAGACGGCATCTGGTCGAGCATCGTTTTTGGTAGAAAGCTGGGGATTGCCAGCAGAAACGCGGAGGCAATCAGCAGATGCAGCGCCCATATACGCGAACGAGAAAAATCGAGCATGTTAAAACCAGACTAAATATCTATGCGCGACTGCGCGGTTCAATCGTTGGCAGGCTTAGTGTTGCGGCTTTTCACATCAGCAAGCGTCGACTTCAATGCCTTCACGCGAACATTTGGCGCGATTTCAACTTCGACATGATCGTCGGCGATCTTGGTCACTTTGCCCATCAATCCGCCGCCGGTCACGACTTCATCGTTTTTCTGCACCGCGTTCAGCTTCGCTTCGTGTTCCTTCGCGCGCTTTTGCTGCGGCCGGATCAACAAGAAGTAGAACACAACAAAGATCAGCAACAGCGGAACGATCTGCATAAAGAATGCCGCGCCGCCCGCACCGGTCGCTGCGCCTGTAGCCGCCGAAAATACCAGCATCGATGTCATTACCGTTCGTCCCCTATTTTTGTTATGGCCTATATAAGGCAGGCCGCGCCTATTCCAAGGGCGGGCCGTTATCATGACGTCATGGACCGCGCAACGGATAACGGGTTTGGGCGCTTGCTTTTCACAAATGCTGTCCATATAGGCGCGGGCTTACGAATTGATGCGGTTTCGCGGCGCAGGTTTATCCCGCTCGAAATCGCCTCACGGTCGGGACGTAGCGCAGCCTGGTAGCGCATCACACTGGGGGTGTGGGGGTCGGAGGTTCGAATCCTCTCGTCCCGACCAAAAATTAACTTACTTTTTTGAGGGGCCTTTTTGCAGCGCTGATATGCGCGAGGCGCGGTTTCGTCATTTTACGGCAAGCGAGACACGAGGATACGGGCGCCGCCCAAAATTCCGATTGTTTCCAAATCGCGTTGCAGTGTCGATTGCGCAGAGTCGTCAATAAAGCCTAGTTCCCCGATGTTTGAGCAGCGGAGCGTAACACGAAGATTTGCAACCAGGGCGTCGAGAGCAAGATACGCTTCCGCCGGTGGCAGCTTTTGAATTTCGGCGATATGATGCGCAACCATCTTGTTATACAATGGATGCCCGCCCCGATGGATAGGCCGTGCGGTCATGACCGCGGTTTTTCACCACATGGCAGATGGATACCGTTTGCACAAAAATCATCAGCGAAGAATCTTAGGCTTTTCATCGTCCCAAAGAAAATGGCGAATGTACCAGCGTCGGTCACCTGATTGGGAATGACGTGATGGCAGATAAATCCCGGGATTCTGATCTTTGTTCGCACATATCGAAAACTAACCATTTGCACATCACGGCCTCCATGATTGGCAAAGGGTAGAGTCAATGGACCGTTGTTGTCTGCATAATCACATCCGATTTGGAGTGAATTGCACAAATCAGGACATATCCCTGCTGCTGAGGCTGCATGTCGATTATTTTTGCAGGATCAAGATCGGGAACTTGCCGGGGCGATGTGACAGCGCCATTTGTCCCAATATCATGGACCAAGCGCACAGCACGGCGTACCAGTTCTTGACCGTGCAAATCGCCCCCACGCAGCTCGATCTCTTGGCCGGAAAACCATGCGAGACCGGATGAACGTAGTGTGCGCTCATCATTCTCATAGTCAAAGTCGACCGTCACTAAGACGGGAAAGACTTCGCCTTTGGCATAGTTTTCGACATTTTCGGCAAAAAATATGGGATCGGAAACGATCTTACCCGGCGTCCACATCACCGCTGCGGCCGATAGCTGACGCACTATCCTTGCCCCAAAAGCAAGCATGGCCTTCGCAATTGGGGCAACCCGTTCACCGCCCGCTATATCCGCGCTCAGCTTTATGGACAAAGCGGACAAAGCCTTCGGTGCGGATGGAGCGAGAAAGACGGGACGATAGCCCGAGAGTGCTGGAGGGTCCTCTGTCCAATCAACATCGAAACCAACGCTGCCTTCCTGCACTTTCAGCGATGAATGCGCTTGGTCAACACTCGCCTCGATCAACAGATCAGAGCTATTGTCGACAAGACTTTGAAACTTACGTTTCAATACCGACAAAGGCTGGTCAAACAAAATGACAAGAGGTGCTACAGACGTCAAACCCTGATCCTACACAAGTTCTATATTTGTTCCTAACTGGCGTTGAATAATAATACAAGCGATTGCTTTTATTACCCTCCAGAACGGATCAAATTTCGACCTGGCTACCCAGTTCGACGACGCGGTTTGACGGGAGCCGGAAAAACTCCATTGCATTGGCGGCATTGCGTAGCATCCATGCGAATATCTTTTCGCGCCAAATCGCCATCCCCGGTGCCTTGGACGCGATAAGCGTTTGCCGCGACAAGAAGAAACTCGTCTGCATCATCTCGAACGGTGCCCCGCACAGATCGACATTGGCCAATGCCGCCGGAACATCGGTTTCCTCCAAAAACCCAAAGCGCAATATCACGCGGTGAAAGCCTTCGTTTAGGGCTTTGCAGGTCGCGCGCTTTGCCTCGTCGACATAGGGGACTTCGGCGATTTGAACGGTCAGGATGATCACGCGTTCGTGCAGTACGCGGTTGTGCTTTATATTGTGCAGCAAAGCCGAGGGCACGCCAGCGCTGGTTGAGGCCATGAATATCGCAGTGCCGGGAACGCGTTGCGCGCTACCAGCGGCGGATTTGATAAAGATGTCCATTGGCATCGTGCTTTCGGCCATCCGTTCACGCATCAACGCGCGGCCACGCGCCCAGGTCGTCAGCAGCGTGAAGATAACCAAGCCAATCGCCAAGGGCACCCAACCGCCCGAGGGAACTTTCAGCAGGTTCGACCCGAAATAGGCGAAATCCACGACAAAGAAGACAGCCAAAACCGGCAACGCTTTCCATTTTGGCCACTTCCAAAGCGACAGCAATACGACCGAAATCAAACAGGTATCGATGAACATCGCACCCGTCACCGCAATGCCATAGGCCGCCGCAAGGTTCGACGAAGACTGGAAGAACAGGACGAGCAGCAACACCATGATGGCGAGAGCCCAGTTGACCGATGGAATGTATATCTGGCCTGCCGCGCTCTCGCTGGTGTGGCGGATGCTCAGCCGCGGCATAAAGCCCAGCTGAATCGCTTGCTGCGTTAGCGAGAAAGCGCCCGAGATCACGGCTTGGCTGGCTATAATCGCGGCAAAGATCGTCAAGATAATGACGGGTGTGCTGATAATTTCTGGCACCATGAGAAAGAACGGATCGCGGATCGCAAGCTGTGCCTCGGCAGGTGTCATCGACAAGATCATTGCGCCCTGCCCCATGTAGTTGAGCATCAACGCGGGCAGCACAAAGATCAGCCAGCTATAGGCGATAGGCTTCCGTCCAAAATGCCCCATATCGGCGTATAGCGCCTCTGCACCCGTCACCGCGAGCACGACGGTGCCCATGGCGATAAACGCCTTAAACCCATCCACATAAAAGAAATTGAGCGCATTGAGCGGATTTAAAACGTCGAGAACAATCGACGGCATTTTTACCAAGTGCAACAAGCCGAGCCCGGCCAAAGTCGCAAAATAGATCAGCATAATCGGACCGAACCATTGGCCCACCTTTGCCGTTCCGCGCGCCTGAATAAAGAAAAGTCCCGCGATGATGGCCACTGATATCGGCAAAATCCAGGGGCTGAAATTGGGGCTAATATACTTCAAACCTTCAGCCGCCGACAAAATCGACATCGCGGGGGTAATCATCGAATCGCCATAGAAAAGTGCGGTCGCAAACACGCCGAGCATGACAATCGGTGCTGTCCATGATGCGCCTTGTGTCTTGCGGCTGATCAACGCAAGCAGGGCTAGGCTGCCGCCTTCGCCTTTATTGTCGGCCTTCATAATCGTCAGGACATATTTGAATGTCACCACGATCATCATCGACCAAAATACGAGGCTAAGAACGCCATTGATGTGGACAGGATCGGGATTGATCGGGTGATGGCCCGCGAAAGTTTCGCGAAATGCGTAAATCGGGCTGGTGCCGATGTCCCCAAACACGACACCAACGGTGCCAACGCACAACGCCAATAACGAACCCTGTGGCGCGTGGCTGTGCGGCTCATCAGTGCTATGCTCGGTCGTCGTGTAAGCTTGTGTATCGGCCATGCGCCCCCCAAGGCGATAAATGCGTCAACCCCATACGATCAATAAATTAACCGGCTGCGGGCGCTGGCGGATAGCACGCGGCCTAGGGGCATACAACACATGACCGATGCACGGTTCGCACATTTAGAGATGTAAAATCAGCTACTTATCTTTATTTACATCTGCCGGTTGCATAGATTGCAACACGGATTTTAGACCGACGAGTTGCGACTCCAGTTTTGGTCGCCAAATCGCTTTATCCGGCGCATCATCGATTAGTCGCTGCCAAATTTCTAAGGTCTTGTCGGGGCGGCCTTCAAGCAGTTCAACAAGCCCTGTAAAATAGTCAGGCGCGCGATTGCGCGGGGCATATTTACGAGCATTGGCAAACGCCATTTTCGCAGGCGGCGACATTTGCCCCTCCCCCGCAAGCATCAAAACGACACCAAGGCCAGCCCATAGATCGCCGTTTTTCGGATTCTGGCGCAAGCCAGCCTGAATAGCTGCAGCCGAATAATCAAACTTTCCACTGCGTGCATAGCTATCGGCGATTATCAGCCATTGTTTCCCCGCGCCATAGCCTGTGTCCATGTCTGCCCGCATTTGCAGCAGGCTTTCTGCCGTTTTAAGCTTTGCTGCAATTGATTGAGCGGGCGACGATGGTAAGCTTGGCGAACCCTGCCAGGCATAACCAGCGGCCCCCAGAACCAAGGCCGCGGCAATTACTGGCCACAGCTGGTTGCGATTTGGCAAAAACACCAAAATCGCTGCCAGCACTGCGGCGGCGATGAGCGTCAAAGTTAGCCAGCCAATCATGCGCGAGCCTTGCCAAAGCGACCACGTGCCAACCACAGGCCAGCAGCCAAAAGTAACAGCGGCGCCAACCAGAGCATTAGCCCCGATCCGCTCGCGGGCGGTGCAAAGCTGACCCAGTCGCCATAGCGTTCGATCAGCCAACTTTCGATTTCAGCATCGCTTTGTCCCTTGGCAACGCGGCTGCGGACTTCGTGGCGCATCGCCTCTGCAATCGGGGCATCGCTATCATGGATGGATTGGCCTTGGCATTGAATGCAGCGCAAATTTTCCATCAAGGCCAATGCCCGCGCTTCTTGCGCAGGGCTTTCCAGCTGAACATTGGCCAAGGGCGGAGTCGGTCCATCCTGCGCGGACAATGGCGCAGCCAGCAACGCGAAGGCAAAGACAAGCCGAGAGATCATTGCAACGCCCGCCATTTTTCGAGCAACGGCTGCACATCATCGGCGCGGATATCGCCTATGTGCTGATAGGCAATCCGCCCTTTGCCATCGATGATAAAGGTTTCCGGCACGCCCGACGACCCGAGTTGCAGCTGAAAGGCCATGTCGGTCGAACCAATGCGCACGAACGGATTGCCAAAATCAGTCAAAAACTCCGCTACCTTTTCCGGCGTGTCGTTGATTGCAATGCCGTGGATTTCGACGCCTTGCGCCTTTAGCTGCTCCAACATCGCGGCCTCCGCCTTACACGGCGTGCACCAGCTGCCGAACAGGTTCAGCATTCGCGGCGTACCGTCAGCAAAGTCCGTATTGGCGAGCGCTGGTATACCATCGGTCGCGGCGGGGAAATTGAACGCAGGCAGCGGCTTTCCAATCATATGGGATCGGACATAATCATCCTTTGGCTCGGTCAGCCCATAGAGGAATATCCCGCCCAAAAAGGCGAAGACCGCGAGTGGTGCCCAGATTAGCCAGCTGCGTTTCATGCGTAACCCCATGATTCTTCCGTCTTGCGGCGACGGCGGAACAAACGCGTGCGACCGATCAAAGCCAAAAAGCCACCCAATGCAATCAGCGCAGCCCCAAACCAGATAAAAGTCACAAACGGTTTCCACCAAAGGCGCACTTGCCAGCGGTCAAAATTATCACCCTCTACAGGCGCAAGCACTGCGTAAAGCTGCCCATTCCAACGCGTCAGCAACGCGGCTTCGCTAGTCTGTTGGTTGGGCTGAAAAAACTGGCGCGCTTGCGGTGATAGAGTTGCGGAGAAGCCTCCGTTTTTCGCCACCATCTCACCCTCAATCGCGACCCAGTTATCGCCTGCGACGGGCCGCACATTTTTCAACGTGACGGTCCAACCCGCAAGCTTTGCCTCGTCCCCGACGCGCATCGCCGCCAAGCGTTCGCTCGACCAACCGGATTCCGTCGCCATGCCTGCAATGCTAACGGCTAGACCGAAATGCGCCAGCGCCATGCCCCATGTGGCTAATGGCGTTCGCAGCGGGTTACGTCCAATCAAAGGCAAAATCGACGCTATTGCTAACCCCACAGCCAGCGCGAGCGAAAGAGTCGGAAACAGCCCTGCAGTCGGCCATTGCACGAACAATAGGACGCCGACGACCACAGCGGACGCCAAAGGAACGACTAATCGCGTCAGCTTTGCGCCATCATCGCTGCGCCAACGCAGCAAGGGGCCGACCATCAAAGCAAGCATCAGCAGCAAACCGATCGGCACCGTCGCGCGGTTGAAATAGGGCGGCCCGACAGAAATCTTGTCGCCCAATGCTTCTGCAACCAAGGGCCACAACGTGCCGACCAGCACGACGGCCAAGATCACGGACAGGAATATGTTGTTTGCAACAATACCGCCTTCACGGCTGAGCAGTTGGAACTGCTTTCCTTCGCGGACAGAGCCGATACGCAGTGCAAACAGCGCCAGAGCTCCGCCGATATAAAACAGCAACAGGGCAAGAATGAATGCACCGCGTTCTGGATCAACCGCAAAGGCATGCACGCTGGTTAGAATTCCAGACCGGACCAGAAACGTTCCCGCCATCGACATCGCAAAGGCAACCAAAGCGAGCATGACCGTCCAAGCCCGTAGCGCGTCACGCACCGCCAGCACCGCGACCGAGTGCAACAAAGCCGTCGCCGCAAGCCAAGGCATCAACGACGCGTTCTCCACCGGATCCCAGAACCACCAGCCACCCCAGCCGAGTTCGTAATAAGCCCAATAGCTACCAGCTGCGATCCCAACCGTCAGGAATATCCACGCGAGCAACACCCAGGGCCGCATCGCGCGCGCAAAACCGGGGCCGACTTTGCCGGTAAGTAACGCGCCAACAGCAAAGGAAAATGCCACTGACAGCCCAACATAACCAACGTATAAAGTCGGCGGATGAAATGCGAGGCCCACGTCTTGCAGCAACGGGTTAAGCCCCGCTCCTGTCTGCGGTGCTGGATCTAACCGCTCAAACGGGTTCGACGAAAACAACAGAAACGCGAAAAACCCCAACGCCAGCAGCGCCTGAGCAAACAGACTCGCCCACAATGTCGGCCGGTCCAGCCGCTTTTCAAATAAAGCAATTGCCGCGCCAGACAGTGTGAGGATCGTCACCCACAAAAGCATCGAACCTTCGTGATTGCCCCATGTCCCGGCGATCTTAAAGATCATCGGTTTGTCGACATGACTGTTAGACGCGACCAGCAAAACCGACAGGTCAGTGACGTAAAACAGCCACATCAACGCCCCGAACGCAATCAAGCACAACACCCCTTGCGCAACAGCAACCGGTTTAATCAACGCCGCCAGCGGGCCACCATTGTCGCGCCAGCTTTTAAATCCGGCCACCGCCTGCAAAAGCGCCAGCGTGGCGGCAAGCCACAATGCAGCAAGGCCCAGCTCAGCGATCATTTGGCTAGGCTGTCCTTAGTGTGCTCCGCAGCGGTCATATCGATGTCTTTCAACTCGCGCGGCACATAATTTTCGTCATGCTTTGCGAGCAAGCTTTCGGCGACAAACACGCCTTGGTTGTTCAGCCTGCCGTCTGCAACGACGCCTGAACCTTCGACAAACAGGTCGGGCGTTATCCCGCGATAGGTAACGTTTTGCGTCGCATCGCGATCTTGCACGATAAAGTTCACCGTCACACCGTCGGCGCCGCGCTTGATCGATCCGTTCTGCACCATGCCGCCCAACCTGATCGCCTGACCCGGTGAAACGTTTGCTTTGGCCAAAGTCGCTGGCGTGTAGAAATAGCTCGCTTCCTCGCGCAACGCCGATGCCGCGAGCAATGCTGCACCGATCAATGCAACAACTGCTACCAAAACAAGGATAAGGCGTTGATGCTTTGCCTTCACGGCTTTTTCCGCAAGTCATCGGCCAGCGCCTCTGACTTTCGCATCGAAAGCCAGCTGCTGGCGATGATCCACAAGGTGCCGAAGCCAGTCACGGCGAAGGCCGCAAAAACATAGTCTGCGTGCGTCATGCGATCAATCCTCCGCCATGCGGCGCATACGCGCCTCGATTCGGATTTCAGCTAAGGCCGCGCGCATCCGCATCAGAACGATGGCACCGAACAACAGGCTAAATCCGACGGCGGCGGCAAACAACGGCCATAGATAGGCTTCGCTAATCGCGCTGCCACCAAGCGTAATGCTCGCCTTTTGATGCTGGCTTTCCCACCACACCACCGAACGATTGATGATCGGAACGTTCACCGCACCGATAATGCCA
>JBEBKE010000023.1:0-23508 GCA_040079555.1 Sphingorhabdus sp.
AGGCCTGAGCTTGTCGAAGGACGGAGACGAATGACGGAGGGGCCCCGAGCGAAGCGAGGGCGTCGCGCGCGCAGCCCTTCCCTCGCTCGGTCGCAAAAGTTACGGGCCGCAAACCCCGCTTTAACAAAATCCAAGGAAACACAGCCTAAGCTCCCATTATGGAAACATTCATCCTCTGGCTGTGCACTGGCTTTGCTGGTGTCGTTTTGGCATTTTTGGCGTGGGAGGATTGGTTCCATGTGTCGCGCCCTGCCCGCCGCGTGATGGCGCGGGTGGTGGGGCATCGGTCGCATCACAGCGACAGCACGAAAGTCTATGCCGCGCAGTTTGAATTTACCGGCGAAGATGGCAAGACCGTGCACATCACCGACCAGGTCTATATGCCCCGCCCCAAACAAAACATCGGCGATGTGATCGAGCTGACTCACCCCAAAAACATGCCCCACCGCGCCCGCATCAACCGGCCATGGATGCGCGCTGGGATCTATGCCGCGTCGCTGTATCTGCTGGTGGTGCTGATCGGGCGACTGACGGGATGGCTAAGCGCGGGTGGCGGCGCTGCGGCGGGGTACTAGCGCACTGATTTGATTGGCGCGTTTAGCATAGCGCCACCGTAATTCGGCGCTCTTGCGCAGTGTCTCGATCTTTGTGGCTTTGTGTGAGATTACGCAGTCGGGCGCAGTGCGATTTGGTTCACACGAAGGCACGAAGAAGGGGAGCGATCCTGTGCAAGCGGTATTTAAGTAAGGCGATTATTCGCTTTGTATAAGTAGTTGACTATTTATAGAATTGATATGATGTTGGCTTGAACGGGAGAGGTTAATGTCAAGGCAAAGTTTAAGTCTTTATTTTGGATTGAAGGAAGGAGAGACCGCTGATTTAGAAATTATATCGGCGGCGGCAATCGCTTGGGTTGAAACAATGCGGGCGCTTGCTCAATCCGTCGATGGCGGTTCCGACATCAAAGTGGACTTAGTTGATGTCGATCAAAGTAGTGCAATTTACAACACTGTTGTCGAATGGTTTGACCGTAACGTTGAGCCTCACCTTGATAGAATTGCAGCGGGCGCTTCAAAAGCTGCCCCGCGTTCGCGCACGTTGGTTTTAACGTTGGCCGCGTTCACCGTGACGACCGTAGTCCCAACGGTGATGGGAGATGGCTTTAACGAGGATGACCGCGAAAGAGCGAAGCGGATTGAGCAACAAACAAAAAGCCCGGCTGTGGAAACGGCGCGTCAGAAATTCTATCGGGCAATTGAGCGTGAACCAGCCATCGAATCAATTCAGATCCGACAAGAGCCGCAGGGTGAACCGATAGTCATTGTCTCGAAAGAATCGTTCCCGGTTGAAGGTGGCTTATTTGCTTTGGAAGAAGAGGGTGTCCAAGAGCGAATTACACCAGCAGTGGTTGAGGTCGTTTTGGTCAAACCGGCCCTAGTTCACACTCCCCGCACATGGACCTTCAAGCCGGACGGGTTGCCGGAATTTGATGCTGTTATGCGAGACGCGCTAGTTTTGCAGGCAATTGAGGATAAAGGTTTCCCTGCCATAATGAGAGAAGGCATCCGCATGACACTCAGGCTTGAAGTTAAAGAAGTTCTCGTTGATGGGCAGTGGAAGCTAGTCAGGGGAGGCCGGTCTGTTATGCGGGTAATCAGCCCTAAAATCGACTAGTCCTTACCGCCAGCCAACCAGAACGAAAAAATCATTGCGGCCAAGGCTACAAGCGCGACCACGAACGTTGCAGTGGGCGAAAGTCGCCAAAACGCAAACAGGCAAACGAGCGTGGAAATCGCTAGTAAAACACTACCAATCCATTGCCTTGCTTGCTTACTTGCTTTTGGTTGTGTCATTGGACTCTCCGATTCTGGAATCGCACAATGGTGACACTCAAGCAAGCAATTAACGATGGCCGGTTAGCTGCGTTCGTCAAAGAGAATAGGCACGACCCCAAGGGCAGCAGTCACAGTTACGGTGACGGCTTCTGCCGCGGTGACCGTTTACTTAACCCCTAATTTCCAATCACCGCCCCTCCATAGCTACCACAAAACAGGGACATGCAATAGCATGCCCCCGTTTTTCTACTCGTTACCCGCTTGCGCTTTATGCCGCCTCTGCTAGCCAAAGCGGCGAGAGAAAATCACAAAGAGGAGATGGGTGTTGAGCGCAAATAGCGAGCCGGAAGGCGCGGCGAATGCTGTTCCCCAATCCGAAACCAAGGCCAGCAGCTATAGCTGGTATGTGCTTTGCGTGCTTGTGGTTGTGTATATCCTCAACTTTATCGACCGCCAAATCCTCAGCATATTGGCCGTCGATATAAAGGCTGACCTTGGCCTGACCGACGCCGATTTGGGATTTTTGGGCGGCGCGGCCTTTGCGGTGTTTTATGCTTTGTTCGGTATTCCGTTGGGGCGGCTGGCGGATAATTGGAGCCGGGTGAGACTGCTGTCCATCGGTCTGGCGATATGGTCGTTGATGACCGCGCTGTCGGGCTTTGCACGCAATCAGGTGGAACTGACGCTGGCGCGCATGGGCGTCGGCGTGGGTGAGGCGACGGCTAGTCCGACGGCCTATTCGCTGATTTCAGACTATTTTCCGAAAAGCCAACGCGCAACCGCGCTCGCGATCTATTCGTCGGGGCTTTATATTGGGGGCGGTGTATCGCTGCTGATTGGTGCAAAGATTGGCCAAGTCTGGAATGAAATATATCCCGGCGGAGGCCCGCTTGGGTTGGTCGGTTGGCAGGCCGCGTTCCTCGCGGTCGGCATCCCCGGCGTGCTGGTCGCCTTATGGGTTGCCAGCCTGCGAGAGCCGAAACGCGGCGCGATGGACGGCCTGCACACGCCAAGCCACCCTGCGCCATTCCGCGCCTTTGCCAGTGACCTATCGATGATCGTGCCGCCGTTCACAATCTGGGGCGCGTTGCAGCGGGGACCAGCGGCGCTCGCCATCAACCTTGCGACAGGCGCTGCAATTGCTGCCTTTGCCTATTGGATGATCCAGCTGACCGGCAATTTACCGCAATGGTCGGCGGTTGGCTTTGGCTATTACGCGGTGTTCTCATGGGCCTGCGCCCTACGCGCGCGCGATGCCGCGACGTTTAAACTGATCTGGGGAACACCTGCGTTTATTTGCACCGCTTTGGGCTATGGTCTGGTTTCGCTGGCCGCCTATGCGCTTGCCTTTTGGTCAGCACCTTATGCCGAAGTGGTGCTGAAACTGCCAAAGGCGGAACTGGCCTTTATCCTTGGCGCGAACGGCGCGCTGAGCGGATTTTTGGGCGTGATCATCGGTGGCCGCGTGGCCGATGCGTTGCGCACGAAAAATCCGGCGGGGCGGATATTGGTGATTATCTTGGGCGTATTGGGGCCGATCATTCCCATCGGAATTGGCTATACAACCGACAATAGTACGTTGTTTTATATCATGAACTTTGCCGCAGGGATGCTGGGCGCAACCGCCCTTGGCGCGGCAGCGGCAACAACGCAGGATCTTGTCTTGCCCCGGATGCGCGGCACAGCGACAGCGGCATTCTTCCTTGGCACCACATTGGTCGGCCTGTCCTTTGGACCCTATATGGTTGGTCAGATTTCCGACCTTTCCGGAACCATAGTCGACGGCGAGTTGGTCGGCGATTTGCGGACGGGCATCTTGTCGTTGATCGGCGTTGCGCCCATTGCGCTGGGGCTTTTGGTCGCCGCTTATCGGATGCTGCCAGCCGCCGAACGGACGATAGTCGAACGCGCGCGGGCAGCGGGAGAAGCAATTTAATCGCGTGATTAAATTCTGTCTTGACGGGCGGGTCAACTTGTTGTCCTTGGTGTCAGTTTTGTCAGTTTTGAAAGATGCCCGCCATGTCGCTCGATGTCATTTCCCGCTCCGCTTATTCCGAAGATCATGAGGCGTTTCGCCAGACGGTCCGCCAGTTCCTGTTAAAGGAAGTTGCGCCCAACGCGGATAAATGGGCGGAAGACGGCATCGTCCCGCGCGACATCTGGCCCAAGGCTGGTGAGCTGGGGATGCTGTGCCCGACCGTGCCCGAAGAATATGGCGGGCTTGGTCTGGACTTTGGCTACAACGCCATCGTCGATGAAGAGTCAGCCTATTACGGCCGCGCGGCGACGGGCTTCTCACTGCAATCCGACATCGTCGTCAATTACCTGACCTCTTATGGCTCGGAAGAGCAAAAGAAGCATTGGCTGCCAAAGCTTGTCTCTGGCGAAGTGATTACCGCGATTGCGATGACCGAACCGGGCACAGGCTCTGACCTGCAATCCATGCGGACGACCGCGAAGAAAGACGGCAACCATTATGTCATCAACGGGTCGAAAACATACATCACCAACGGCCAGAATGCTGACCTGATCTTGGTCTGCGTCAAAACCGACACCGAGATCCAACCCGCCTATAAGGGCATTTCCATCGTGCTGGTGGAGGCGGACCGCGAAGGTTTCAAACGCGGGCGCAACCTCGACAAGATCGGCATGGACGAGGCGGATACGTCGGAGCTGTTTTTCGAAGATGTCCGCGTGCCAATGACCAATTGCCTTGGCGAAGAAGGCAAAGGCTTTATCTATTTGATGAGCGAGCTGCCGCAGGAGCGCCTGTCGATTGCAGTCTCCGCACAGGCCAGCTCGCAGAAAGCTTTTGACGATACCGTCGAGTTTTGCCGCGACCGCAAAGCCTTTGGCAAAACGGTCTTGGATTTCCAGAACACCCGTTTCGTCCTCGCGGATCTCAAGTCCAAACTGCAAGTCGGCTGGGCGCATCTCGACTGGGCATTGTCCCGCCATTTGAAGAAAGAGCTGACCGCCGAGGAAGGCGCGGCAGCCAAGCTGTGGCATACCGAACTGCAATGGGAAGTGATGGACAAGTGCCTGCAACTGCATGGCGGCGCCGGCTATATGAACGAATACGCGATCGCCCGCGCATGGCGCGCCGCACGCGTGACCCGCATCTTTGGCGGCACGAACGAGATTATGAAGGAGCTGATCGGGCGGGGTCTGTAGTGGCTAAACCCGAAAGCTGGCGATTGGAGCTGGCCGCCTATCCTGTTATCTTGGAGAGCGACACGCGGTTTCAGGACATGGATATTAACGGGCATTTGAACAACGTTGCCTTTGCCGCGTTGTTCGAGAACGCCCGTGTCCAGCTGCATCGCAAAGCGCGTCCATGGGGCGAACGGCCCAAAAACGAACGCACGATGGTGGCCTCGGTCGAGATCAACTATCTGCGTGAGGGCAATTTTCCCGCCCCCGTCACCATCGGGTCAGGCATTGGGCGCGTGGGCAACAGCAGCTGGGTTGTGGTGCAGGCGATGTTTCAAAAAGGCGAATGCATCGGCACATGCGACAGCGTTATCGTCTGCCGCACTGACAACCAGTCAAAGCCATTACGCGCCGAACTGGTTGCGGAATTGGAAGAAATGCTGGCGACGCCTAACGCTTAGTCAGCAAATACAGGCTTCCGCTTTTGCATCTCCGCCATCACCGCTTCCATCTGGTTCGGCTTGCGGATGACCTTTACCTGCTCATCGCTTTCGGCTTGCAACAGTTCGGCATCGGTCGCGGTTGCCATGGCATTGCAAAGCCGTTTGGCGCCGCGCACAGCATGGGGGTTTTTGTTGGCTATCACCATTGCCAGCTCCATCGCCGCTGCATGGGGATCATCCGACACATGCGTCGCAAAGCCCATCGCTTTGGCCTCCACTCCGCTGAATTCGCGGTTGGTGTAGATCATTTCGCGCAGCACATCGTCGGCAACCTGCGTGCGCCACAACGGCATGCCGCCAACATCGGGGACGAGTCCCCACTTCATCTCCATAATCGCGATGCGCGTATCGGGATGGACGATGCGAATGTCTGCACCCGCCATAATCTGGCTGCCCGCGCCAAAGGCGACACCGTGGATCGCGGCGATGACTGGCACAGCCAATTCGCGCCAGCCCCAGGCGACGTACTGCGCGTGATTGGCGATGCCCTTTGTCCGGTCTGCAAGGCTGTGGCCGGTGCTGCTGGTGCCGGGATCGCGTTCGCCCGCCATGCTGGCAAGATCGAGCCCAGCGCAAAAAGCGCGGCCTTCACCTGACAAAACAACAACGCGCAAGCCTTCGGTCGCTTTCAACGTGTCGATCGCTCCAACCACAGCCGCCCATTGCGCCGCATCGAGCGCGTTCATTTTGTCGGGACGGTTCATTCGGACATCGGCAATGCCATCGTCGAGCATAGTGATTGTGACGCGATCGTTCATTTTGCCTCCATGTGGGGACTGTCCCTCTGGGGACTGTCCCTAATCTCGCGGTAAAGGGACAGTCCCCAAGGGGACAGTCCCAGATCAAATTCAGCGCTGTAACGCCGCCTCAACCAACGGCAGTTGATCATTACCGAAATACATATCGGTCCCATCGACAAAGATGGTTGGCGAACCATAGCCGCCGCGCGCAATCAATTCTTCGGTGTTTGCGCGTAGCAAAGCTTTGACATCGTCAGTTTGCGAAGCCGCGCGCAAAGCCTCGCCATCCAGCCCTACGGAATTCGCCGCCGCGACCAGCATGTCGGGATCATCCAGATTTTCCTGCGCGCCGAAATAGCGTTGGAAAGCAGCGCGCGTAAAATCGGTCAGCGATGGCATATCATCCGCCAATGCACAGCAAAAGCGCATGGCATTCACGCTTTTTGCAGGATGATATTGCGACGGGAAATTCATCTCGACATCTGCCAGCACCGCCCAGTCTTTCAGCACTTTCCAGCTGTGTTTCAGCTTTCGATTATCGGTCTGCTCTCGCGCCGCATAGACGCCTTGATTGACCGCATTGAATACACCGCCGACCAAGATCGGGCGCAACAGGGCTTGCTCTCCTGTCCGTTCGAGCATTGGCCATAGGTTGGTGAACGCCAAATAGGTCCAAGGGCTGGACAGGTCGAAGAAAAACTCGACCCGCGCACTCATTCCGCTGGCACCGTTTCAAAAGCCGGTGCATTTTTGGCCTTCGCGTCAAAGTCGGTAAATACAGACTTGATCCATTCGGGCAATATCATCGGCCGGTGCGATTCCAAATCAACATAAACGCTAACCAGTTCGATTTCGGCGCGCAGATCGTCGCCGCTCGCGCCGTGTATCTCTACGACTTTGGTTATGCTCGTACGCCCAATCTTAGTCGTGCGGCACATCACCTCGATCAGTTCATCGGGAAAGATCGGTGCATTCCACAACACCGCGGCTTTCTTCACATGAAATTCCAGCGGCTCGCCGGGATTGACGAGGCGAAGGCCACAAGCCCGCCAATACTCAGTCACCGCGATATCGGCATAATCCAGATAGCGCGCATTAAAGACCACACCCTGCGCATCAGTCTCTGACCAGCGCACGCGGAACTGATGATGAAAGGCAAAATCGTCACGTGCCATAGATCAAATCGCTTTGGATTGGCTTGGCGTGTTGACGCCCATCGATTGCAAATAGCGTTTGATGTTGCGTGCCGCCTGTCGCAACCGGTGTTCGTTTTCGACCATTGCGATGCGGACAAAGCCTTCGCCATCTTCGCCATAGCCGACACCCGGCGCAACCGCGACTTTGGCGTGGGTGAGGAGTTGCTTTGAAAATTCCAGACTGCCAAGGTGCGCCAATGCCGGTGGTAACGGGGCCCATGCGAACATCGAGGCGCGAGGGGGAGGAATGTCCCACCCCGCCCGGCCAAAGCTTTCGACCAGCACATCGCGACGCTTGTGATAAAGCTCGCGGTTACGCTCGACGATATCCTGAGGGCCATTCAGTGCTGCACAAGCAGCCGCCTGAACCGGCGTGAAGGCGCCATAATCGAGATAGGATTTCACCCGCGTCATCGCCGCAATCAATGTCGGATTGCCAACCGCAAAACCGACACGCCAGCCAGCCATGGAGTAAGTTTTCGACAAAGACGTAAACTCGACCGCAACGTCTTTACCGCCCTTTACCTGCAAAATCGAAGGGGTTGGGTTGCCGTCAAAATACAGCTCGGAATAGGCGAGGTCAGACAGCACCCAAACCTTGTTCTCTTTCGCCCAGGCGACCAGCCGCTCGTAAAAGGCAAGGTCAACGGTTTCGGCGGTGGGGTTCGATGGATAGTTGACGACAAGGATCGATGGACGCGGCACGGTAAAGGCCATCGCGCGGTCGACCGCCTTGAAGTAATTTTCATCGGGCGTGGTTGGCACCGATCGGATCGTCGCCCCTGCGATAATGAATCCAAAGGTATGGATCGGATAGCTGGGATTAGGTGCGAGCACGACATCGCCCGGACCAGTGATCGCGGTGGCCAGACTTGCCAGTCCCTCTTTCGACCCCATGGTCACAACAACTTCGGTTTCAGGGTCAACATCGACGCCAAAGCGGCGGGCATAATAATTGGCCTGTGCTTTGCGCAGACCGGGGATGCCTTTGGACGCGGAATAGCCATGCGCGTCGGGCTTCTGCGCCACTTCGCACAATTTCTCGATCACATGCGGCGGCGGCGGCAAATCGGGATTGCCCATGCCCAGATCGATAATGTCTTCACCCGCCGCACGGGCCGCCGCGCGCATCGCATTGACTTCTGCGATGACATAGGGCGGCAAGCGCTTCATGCGGTAGAATTCTTCGGACATCGGACTAGGTCTGCTCCTATTGATGAATTGGATAAGCAAACCGCGTCATGCGCGAAGTTTTATGGCATTTCCAGCAAAACTAGGTTTAGCGCGGGCGATTGCCCTTAGCTTTGAACTTTACGCCGTGCTTGCTGCGCGGTGGGCCGTCGCTGCGGAAGGGACGTTTGTCGCCACCACCGCTTGGGCCGTCCCGACGTGGGCCGCCACCAAATGGTTTGGGGCTTAAACGTTCCCGTCCTGAATTCGGCGCGCCTTTGTTGCTGCGGCGGGGGCCGCGATCCATCTGTGGCGGGCCATCAGAGGCGACAATCTCAACATCATTATCTTCGTCATGCCCGGGTTGTGCAACCGATTTGGCAAAGCGCGCTGCTGCAGAGGCAGCAATGCCAACAAAGGTTTCGTCAGGTGTAATCCGGATTGCGCCAATATCGTTTTTAGTCACGCCGCCACGGCGGCACAGCAATGGCAATATCCATTTGGGATCAGCATTATTGCGGCGACCAATGTTAAGGCGGAACCAAGATGAGTCATCGAACCCATCGCGGTGATTGTCAGATGGCCGTTCGCGTTCGCGGTTGCCATCATCGAGCAATTCTTCAGGCGCCGGCATTTTGGCACGATGCGCACGAACCAGGGCTGCGGCGATGTCCTCAGCGCTCAAGGTTTCGAGCAACTTTGCACCCAGTGCGCGATCATCTTCATCGATCTCGACGGGTGTCAGCAGTGTTTCCAGCAGACGCTCATGATCCTTGACGCGAATATCCTCAGCGGTGGGGACTTTGATCCACTCGGCCTCGATCTTAGCGCCGCGCAACATCGATTCGACGCGCTTGCGCCGCTGATACGGCACGATCAAGACGGCAGTGCCTTTGCGCCCTGCACGTCCGGTACGGCCCGAACGGTGTTGCAAACCTTCGGCATCGCGTGGCAGTTCAACGTGAACAACCAGCGACAGGTTCGGCAAATCGATACCGCGTGCGGCAACATCGGTGGCAACGCACACGCGCGCACGGCGATCACGCAATGCTTGCAGCGCAGTATTACGCTCAGCCTGGCTATGCTCACCCGACAATGCGACAACATTAAAGCCGCGATTGGTCAGCTTGGAATACAAGTGCCGCACGCTTTCACGCGTCGCGCAAAACAGGATGGCGGTTTCTGCTTCATGCAAACGCAGTAAGTTGACGACAGCATTCTCGGTGTCAGGCGGAGCAACCGTCACAACCTGATAGCTGATGTCACCATGACCGCGATCTTCACCAACGGTCGAGATACGCAGCGCATTGCTTTGATAACGCTTCGCCAATGACACGATCGATTTGGGCATCGTTGCCGAGAACAACAATGTCCGGCGGCCTTCGGGCGTTGCGTTGAGAATACCTTCAAGCTCTTCACGGAAACCCATGTCGAGCATTTCGTCGGCTTCATCGAGCACAGCGACTTTCAACGCCGACAGGTCAAGCGCGCCGCGTTCCAGATGGTCACGCAACCGTCCCGGTGTCCCGACAACGATTTGCGCGCCTTGACCCAAAGCGCGGCGTTCTTTTGATGCGTCCATGCCGCCAACGCAGGTTGCGATTCGCACTCCCGCTTTTTGATACAACCACATCAATTCGCGGCTGACCTGCAAAGCCAGTTCGCGGGTCGGTGCGATGATCAGCGCCGCAGGCGTACGGGCGAGGCTAACCAAGCCGCCGTCGAGAATCTCTGGCGCCATCGCCAGGCCGAAAGCTACGGTCTTGCCAGAGCCGGTCTGCGCCGAAACGACAAGGTCGCGGCCAACGGCTTCGGGCGCGATAACGGCGTTTTGCACCGGGGTTAGCGTTGTGTATTCACGCGCGGTAAGCGCCTCGTCGAGAAGCGGGGGCAGGTTTTCAAATGTCATGATGTGCGGCCCTTTGCGCCAATTATATGCGAATGTAAATGCTGCACTGCACAATAAATCCGCGCTTCGTCATTGCAGGACAATAGTATATGCACAAATCATGGCTGATTCACCTGAACTCCCGCCCTTTATGGACCCCGAAATTTTATCGAAAATGACGGAGCAGATGGCGGGGGGTGCGGCTGACCCCTTGGCAGCCTATAAGCACGCGCTTGATGCGTGGGGGCAAGTGCTGAAGCCGCTCGCCGCTGCCGGTCGTGACAAGATCAATCCGCGTGATCGGCGCTTTACCGCAGAACAATGGGAGCATCCGGTGTTCGACCTGATGCGGCAAGGCTATCAGGTCATGTCCGATTATATGCTGGGGGCGGCGGACCAGATAGAGGGGCTCGACCCGGCACAAAAAGCCAAAATCGGCTTTGCCATCCGCACGGTGGTGGAGGCGATGAGCCCCGCCAACTCGCCGCTGACCAATCCGGTGGCGCTGGAAAAGGCGGTCGAGACCAAAGGCCAAAGCCTGATGGCCGGTATCAATCATTTGATGCGCGATATGCAGCAAGGGCAAATGACGCATACTGACCCCGATGCGTTTGAACTGGGCCGCAACATCGCGTGCACACCGGGCAAAGTGGTGCACCAAACCCCGATGTATCAGTTGATCCAATATGCGCCGTCGACGGAAACGGTCATGGAAACGCCGCTGATCATCTTTCCGCCGTGGATCAACCGTTTCTATATTCTCGATCTGACGGCGGAAAAAAGCTTCATCAAATGGGCGGTGGATCAGGGAATCACTGTTTTTGTCGTGTCGTGGAAATCCGCCGATAGTGAAATGCGCGATGTCATCTGGGATGATTATATCGCCGCGCAAATCGACGCGATTGATACGGTGCGCGGCGCGCTGGGCGTACCCTCGGTCAACGCCATTGGCTATTGTGTTGCGGGAACGACATTGGCCGCGACTTTGGCCATTCTGCACGCCAAGGGCGAAGCGGACAAAGTCAACGCGGCGACGTTCTTTACAGCGCAGGTGGATTTCACCCGCAGCGGCGAATTGCTGAATTTTATCGATGATAGCCAGTTACAGATGGTTGAAGCACTGGCGTCGCAGCAAGGCTATTTGGACGGACGTTTCCTTGCGCTGACATTCAATCTGCTGCGCGGCAACGACCTGATTTGGTCGACCGTCGTCAAAAACTATCTGCTGGGGGAGGATTATCCCGCATTCGATCTGCTCCATTGGAATGGAGACGTCACCAACCTGCCCGCCAAATGGCATAAGGATTATTTGTGCGATCTGTACCGCGATAACAAGCTAATCGAGCCAGGCGCTTTGTCAGCATTGGACACTCCCATAGATCTGACGAAAGTCGTCACACCCTGCTACATTCAGGCCGGCCGCGAAGACCATATCGCGCCCGCCGCCAGTGTGTGGAAAATCCGTGATCATTTCAAAGGACCTTTGAAATTCGTGCTGGCAGGCAGCGGCCACATCGCGGGCGTGGTCAATCCCCCTGCGCAGATGAAATACCAATATTGGTTGAACGACGATGCCAAAGTCTCGTCGCTCGATTCCTTTATCGAAGGCGCGAGCGAGACTAAAGGCAGCTGGTGGCCTGATTGGCATAGCTGGTTGGCCGAACGTTCGCCCAAGAGCGTCGCTGCCAAAGGTGCGCGCATCCCCGGCGGTGGAAAGCTGAAAGCGATCGAAGATGCCCCAGGGACTTACGTAAAGTCGCGTTGACCGCAATCGACAACCCGCTTTGTGAAGCAACACAGGACTGGTAAAGGCTATTTCGATTCGGGGGTGAAATCGCTTCATCTCCGGTAAATTTGCTGTCGTGTTATTGGGCATCGTGATGAACAGGGTCAAATGGTTTGCAGTTTCGTGCGCGGCGCTTTCGCTGACGGTCTCGGTTGCCGCAAGCGGACCTGTGGCTGAAAGCAAACAGGCCGCTGCCAAGGCAACTCCCGCCGGCTATCGCATCATTGGCGTCGGCGACATGATGCTGGGCAGCGATTATCCCGTCGAGTATCTCGACCCACGCGTAACCGATGGAGGCGATCCAGCGGCGGTGATTGGTCAGGAACTGGTTTCTTTATTCAAATCCGCGGACGTTACCTTTGGCAATTTTGAAGGAACTATGCACAGCAGTACCGAAGGCGCCAAGGCCTGTGGCAATCCAGCTGTGTGCTACACATTCCGCAGCCCGCCGTACCACGCAGCGTATATCAAGCGGGCCGGTTTCAACATGCTGTCCAATGCCAACAACCACAGCCGCGATTTTGGCGAAGCTGCGCGCGCGGTGACGTTCAAAAATCTGACCGGTGCAGGTTTTGCGGTATCCGGTGCAGACACGCCTGACACGCGATTTGCCATTCACACGATGCAGGACGGGACGAAAGCAGTCTTGGTGGCGTTCGGCCATAATCCCGGCCTGATGAAAGTGCAGGAACTCGCCCGCGTCAGAACATTGGTGCAGGAAGCCCAGACCAAAGGCGATATCGTCATTGTATCGTGCCACATCGGTGCTGAGGGCCGCACGCAAAGCCGCGTCACGCGCGCGACCGAAATGTTCCTTGGCGAAGATCGCGGCAATCCGTTTGCTTTTGCCCGCGCTGCTGTTGACGCAGGCGCCGATGCGGTACTCTGCCACGGCCCACACATCGCCCGCGCGGTGGAAGTTTATAAAGGTCGCTTCATCGCTTATAGTCTCGGCAATTTCTGGACCTATGGATCGTTCAACTTGCGTGACGAAAATGGACTGGCTCCGATCGCAGATATCCGCGTGGCAAAGGACGGTGCTTTGCAGTCTGCACGCATCGTCTCTGCCCGGCAGGACAAGCCCGGTGGTCCCTATCTCGACAGCAACCATGCCGCGGCCAAACAGATCGCGATGCTAACGGCACGCGACTTTGCCGAGACCGGCGTTAGTGTATCGGCTGATGGCGAAATCAGCTGGCCCGATAAGCCAAAAACACACTGACATATAGGGCCCAGCCCTAGTTGACGTTTACGTAAACGTCCGGTAACCCGAAATTTGCATCCAGTGGCATGATTCGCTGGCCTGCCATGCTTTTTGAGGAGATCTGCCATGGATATGGAATTTAGCGCCCAAGACCTTGCATTCCGTGACGAGGTTCGCGCATTTATCGCCGAAAACCACCCGGATATGAGCGCCAAGAAAGACGCTGGCGAAGAAATGTCGAAAGAGGATTTCCTCAGCTGGCATCGCATATTGCACGCCAAAGGCTGGGTCGCGCCTGCATGGCCCGTTGAATATGGCGGCACCGGTTGGACGCCGACGCAGAAATATATCTGGTCCGAAGAAACCGCACGTGCCGATTGCATCCGCCTGATGCCTTTCGGCCTCTCGATGGTTGGCCCAGTAATCTACACATTCGGCACGCCTGAACAAAAAGCGCGATTCTTGCCCCGCATCTTGTCGGGTGAGGATTGGTGGTGTCAGGGGTATTCCGAACCCGGCGCCGGTTCCGACCTTGCCTCGCTGCGCACCACCGCTGTGCGTGATGGCGACGACTATATCGTCAATGGCCAAAAAACATGGACGACGATGGCGCAACATGCCGATTGGGGCTTCTTCCTTGTTCGCACCGACAAAGACGTGAAGGCACAGGAAGGCATTTCGTTCCTGCTGATCGACATGAAGTCGCCCGGCATCACGGTACGCCCGATCATCACCTTGGGCGGCGAGCATGAAGTCAACGAAGTGTGGCTGGAAAATGTCCGCGTTCCAGTATCGAACCGCGTGTACGAAGAAAACAAGGGTTGGACCTGCGCGAAATTCTTGCTCGCACACGAACGGACCGGCATTGCCGGCGTCGCATCATCCAAGCGCGGGATTGAGCGGATTAAGGACATCGCGAAATCGGAGCAAGATGGCGACAAGCCATTAATCTCCAACGCGTTCTTCAAACGCAAAATTGCCGAGCTGCAAATTGACCTGACGGCGTTGGAATTCACCGAACTGCGTAGCCTAGCTGGTGAAGCGGCTGGTAAAGGCCCGGGACCTGAATCGAGCCTGCTAAAAATCAAAGGTTCTGAAATCCAGCAACGGATTACCGAACTCGCATTGGAAGCGGTCGGCCATTATGGCGCGCCTTACTTCCGCGGCTTTGGTGAGGGTGATAATGAACACCCGATCGGCCCCGATTACGCGCACCGCGCTGCGCCAACCTATTTCAACACGCGTAAGACGACGATCTATGGCGGATCGAACGAGATCCAGCGCAACATCATCGCAAAGATGGTTCTGGGGCTATAATCGCATCAACGTCGCCCCCGTTCAGGCGGGGGCCGCGTGAGTTTTTCACAGCAGCGTTCGGGTAAGCCTGCTGTAGTCCCCCATTTCGCGGGGATGACGAGAGAGGGACAAGAATAATGGATTTCACCTACACTGAAACGCAAGATATGATCCGTGACACGCTGTCGCGCTTTTTGGCTGATAGCTATAGCTTTGATGCCCGTCAGAAAATGATCAACAGCGAAGTGGGCCGCGACCCCGGCATCTGGTCGGCGCTCGCCACAGAACTGGGTATGCTCAGCGCTCCGTTTTCTGAAGAGCATGGCGGTCTTGGCGGCGGTCACCTTGAAAATGCGTTGATCATGGAAGAAATGGGCAAGGTTATGGCCATCGAGCCTTACCTTCAGACCGTGGTCATCGGCGGCGGAGCTTTGAAAGCCGTTGGCGGCGCGCAGGCCGATGCGATTATCCCCGGCATCATCGGCGGGGAAACGACCATCGCCTTTGCTTATGCTGAACCACAAGGTCGATACGATCTTGCCAATATCCGCACAACCGCCAAGGCCGATGGGGCTGGCTATATTCTGAACGGCCACAAAGGCGTTGTGTATTGCGCGCCATGGGCCACGCATCTTCTGGTCACCGCACGCACCGGCGGCAGCCACCGCGAACGGGCGGGCGTTGAGCTGTTCCTGATCGACGCGAACCTGCCCGGTATCGTCCGCCGCGACTATCCAACGGTCGATGGCAACCGCGCATCGGAGATCTATTTCGAGAACGTCGCAATCGCCGGTGATGCTCTCCTCGCTGGCGGCATCGACTTGATCGAACAGATCATCGATAACGCCACCGTCGCGGTTTGCGCCGAGGCAACGGGCGTGATGGCAAAGTTGCACGAGGGCACGCTGGACTATTCAAAGCAGCGCCAACAATTCGGCCAACCCATTGCACGCTTTCAAGTGTTGCAGCACCGTATGGTCGATATGTTCATGGAAGTCGAACAAGCCAAGTCGATGACGCTCTACGCGACGCTGCACCTCGACAAGCCCGCCGCTGAACGTATGGCGGCGGTAAGCCAAGCCAAGGCTAAGGTTTCACGCGGTGCCAACTTTGTCGGTCAGAATGCGATTCAAACGCATGGTGGCATTGGCATTACGCAGGAACTGGCCATCGGCCATTATTTCAAGCGTGCAACGATGATCGAAAGCCAGTTCGGCACGTCCGACTATCATTATGAGCGTTTTGAACGTTTGGTGATCGACGACGCAGCCTAAAACGCACTGTCCTTTGGAGCCCCCCGGAGCAATCCGGGGGTGCTTTTCCCTAATCCGCTGTAACAGGCGGATTTTATTTTTTGTGCACTGCACCATTTTTGTTGACGCGACTCACTCGCCTGTATATTGTGCAGTGCAACAAAGAAGAAATGGTGCAAAGATCATGGCAAGCAAAAGTGAAGCAACCGCAACCAAGGCCCGCAAGACTGCGGCACCAAAGGCTGCACCCGCAACACCAACAGCAGCTGTAGTTAAAAAAGTTGAACCAGTCGCTGAAAAGGCGGAAAAGCTGGTGACACGCATCGTTTCTGTCAATGAAACACCACTTTCCGATGGAGTATCAAAAATGACCGAGACCGTAAAAAACACCGCAAACGAAGCTCAAGCAAAAGCTGCTGATTTCTTTGCTGACATCCGCGAAAAAGCAACTGCCGCTGCCGAAAAAGGCAAGGTAATTGCTGCAAATGCGAACGAATTTAACAAAGCAAACATCGAAGCGATGGTTGCAGCTGGTAAGATCGTTGCCGCTGGCGCGCAGGAAATTGGCAAGACCAACGTCGAATACGCCAAGAAGAATTTTGAAGAGCTGCAAGCTGCCGTCAAGGAAGTCACTGCCGTTAAATCGCCTACCGATTTCGTAAAGCTTCAGGGTGAACTGGCTCGCAAGGGTTTTGACACTGCAATCGCTCAAGGTTCGAAGAACACCGAAGCTTTCGTCACGCTTGCGAACGACATGTTCCAGCCAATCTCCAACCGCTTTGCGGTTGCCGCTGATCTGTTCAAGAAAGCTGCATAAGCTTTCCTGATATTGCCCTGGGCCGTTATTGCGCGCCTGCCCCCTCTCCTCTCCTCCTCGGAGGCAGGAAGGCCAAGACGATCCGGAGCAAAAAAGAGCCGTTCTTGCATTTATGCAGGGGCGGCTTTTTTATGCGCGGTATGTGAGCTTTCGTGGACTGTCCCTAAATGCTAGTGGGCTACATCCCGGGGACAGTCCACGGCGCTACGCTTGGGACAGTCCCCTGACGTTAATTCAGCCTATGGTGCCGCAAGTGATTATCCCCTCTTGCGGACTCGCCCCTCCCTACCCTATTTCAGTCGCATGAAGCTTCAAAATCCCATGCACATTCGTTCAGGCCGTGACAATGGCGGCAACGACAAAGACGATGATCGCGGCGGTCGTCCCGGTGTTGGCCTTGCCACACGTACGCGGCCCAAAACCAAAAAGCCCAGCCAGTATAAAGTGCTGCTGTTGAACGATGATTACACGCCGATGGAATTTGTCGTCCATGTGCTGAAAGCATTTTTCCAGATGGATACCGAACAGGCGACGCGCGTTATGCTGCATGTTCATCAGAAAGGCGTCGGCGTGTGCGGCATCTTTACCTATGAAGTCGCGGAAACCAAAGTGACGCAGGTGATGGATTTCGCCAAAGAAAACCAACATCCGCTGCAATGTACCCTTGAAAAAGCCTAACTTCTTCCTGCTCTTGCTTCGCGCTCAACCACCAACGCGGGCGACATTGTTCCTTTTAAGGCTCCATAGCTCAGCGTTTCGCCACATTTCGGACAGACAGTTGCAAAACCGACATCAGCGCCACAGCTGCGATGAGTATAACGCATCGCAGGGCCACCATCTCCAGTTTCGCCCGTGTCATAGTCCCAGCGTTCTGCCCAGTTGCGCATTGCATACAGAACATCGAACAACGCCTTGCCCTTATCGGTCAGCCAATATTCGTAGCGCGTAGGCCGGGCCTGATATGCACGGCGCTCCACCACCTTAGCCTGTGCCAAACGCTTCAGCCGATCCGCAAGTATTTGCGGCCCCAGCCCAGTGTTCAGCTGAAACGCGTCAAACCGGCGGATACCAAAAAACAGATCGCGCAAAATCAACAGCACCGCACGGTCGCCGACCAGTTCTGCCGAACGGCCCACGGGACAAACAGTTTTTGAAAGGTCGGCACGGCGCGGCAAGATAAGCCCTCACAAATTTGGCTTGTTACTATGTTTATCATAGTTATGATGAGGCGCAATAGGAGATTCGATTATGTCCGCAGCACTCATTATTGGCGCAGGGGACGCAACTGGCGGCGCGATTGCCAAAGCCTTTGCCGCCGAGGGCTTCACCGCTTGCGTCAACCGCCGCCCACGCCATGCCGATACGTTGGAGCAACTGGCGCAATCAATCCGCGACGCAGGCCACAAGGCACAAGCTTTCCCCGCCGATGCACGCGATGAAGAAGCAATGATCGCGTTGGTGGACAGCGTCGAACGCGATGTCGGCCCCATCGAAGTCGCGGTGTTCAACATCGGCGCCAATGTCCGCTTCAATGTCACCGACACCAGCGCACAAGTGTATCGCAAAGTATGGGAGATGGCCGCCTTCGCCGGTTTCCTGATGGGTCGCGAAGTGGCGCGGCACATGATGAAGCGGCAGCGCGGCACGATCATTTTTACAGGGGCCACCGCGTCGATCAGGGGCGGAGCAGGTTTCTCTGCCTTCTCCGGCGCTAAGGCTGCGTTGCGGATGCTCGCGCAATCAATGGCGCGCGAACTGGGGCCGCAAGGCATTCATGTCGCACACAGCATTATCGACGGCGGCATCGACACCGAATTTGTACGCGGCCTGCGTCCTGATTTTGAGGACGCCAAGGCCAACGATCTGGTGCTGTCACCTGACGCGATTGCTGCGGCTTATGTTGGACTGCACAAGCAACACCGCAGTGCGTGGACGCACGAGCTTGATTTGCGGCCGTGGGGGGAAAGTTTTTAGCTATTCAACCTCTTAAACAGCACGTCGCCCCAGCGAAGGCTGGGGCCCATGACGTCTATCAATTTAGCACAGAGCAATTTGGATAGACGAGATAGGCACCAGCCTTCGCTGGTGCGACGGAAATTTCGAAAGGATATGTAATGACAAAAACCATAGAATTCCTATTCGATTTCGGCGGACCCAACAGCTATCTCGCACACAAAGTGCTACCCGATCTGGCAGCGCGAACTGGAGCGCAAGCCACCTATATCCCCATCCTACTCGGTGGCCTGTTCAAACTCACCAACAACCAAGCGCCGATGATGCGCTATGCCGAAACCCCGGCAAAGCGGAAATACGAGATGCTGGAGTTTGCCCGTTTTGTGAGGGCGCACCAGCTGCCGTTCAAAATGAACCCGCATTTCCCGATCAATTCTCTCTATCTGATGCGCGGTGCAGTGGCGGCGCAGCATCTGGGCTGCTTCATGCCCTATATCGAGGCGATCATGGCGGCAATGTGGGAGGATAAAGCGAACACCGGTGACCTTTCCGTGGTTGCCGACGTGCTGAACAAAGCCGGCCTAGACAGAGCCGCAATCCTGACCAAAGCCGAAGACCCAGAGGTCAAAGCCGAACTCGCCACCAACACCGAAGCCGCCGCCGCACGCGGCGCCTTTGGCGTGCCGACCTTCTTTGTCGGCGACGAGATGTACTGGGGCAAAGAACGGTTGGCGCAGGTTGAGGCGGCTTTGGCGTCTTAGATTATTGCTTACGATGTTGTGGAGGCGGTGGAGGCGGTGGATCATAGGGCAGTATCCAGCGCACCCTTCCGGCGTACTTCGTCTCTAATGGCCGCCCCGCCGCATCGGTTGCCGGAATAAAACGCGCGCGCCGGGTGATATAGCGGCACGTTGCTTGGTTCAACTCCGGCACATCGTTGACGCTGGTCATAATTGTCGGGTTTTCATTCTCGATCATTTCGCACGCTTGAACACGGCCGTTTACATTGACCGTCAAAGTATAGGCCACTGTTCCCTGCAGCTCTTCTCTCATTGCCCTTGCTGGATAATCATCAGAAGTGATCCAGGCGTGTTTGTTGACCGGGGTACCCGGCTGCAAAGGCGATTGTCGGCGATAGTAGTTTGGATAATATGCAGGATATGGCTCCACGGCAGCGGGCGCTATGACCAAAGTTTCAATACACTTTTTCCACGCCCCGATTTTTGCGCGATCAACTGCTGCCAGGTCAAAACGTTCGCGCTCGACCATATTGTCCCAGAAGTGCATCGTTTTGGCAGCGCCGACAAATTCGGCGAAACTAGCCTCTATCGGTAACGCCATATAGGGAGCGGAAGCTTTTGCAGGATCATTGTCGGGAGAGCCAATGCGGTACAATGACGGGCGACCTTGCGCATACCAGCCGCCGTCCAATTGGATCAGAGTATCAGCCGTCGAACGTGTCTGTTCGTCCTCCGTCAAAGGTCGCTCGATCCTGACCCGCCCATAGTTGAAAAACTTGATCATCGTGGGCGGCGCATCTGCGGCATCCGACGTGGCACGGATTTCTAACGCGCAATTCTGAGGCTCAATCGGCAAGGTAACGGGTAGCATTTCCGGCGATGGAATCGCCGGAGCAACTGCAACTTGCGCCGCAACAAGTAGCACTGACAACAAATGATGCGGCATCGGACCCACTCCTTACCCCTAACAATTACCAAAGCCCGCTCACCAATCAAGCAGGTTAAATGTTGCGCACAAAATGCTTCGCGCTAAAGCCTGTCTATGGACAAAATCATCATTCGCGGCGGCAACCGGCTTAACGGCAAAATTCCAATCTCTGGGGCAAAGAACAGCGCGTTGACGCTGCTGCCTTGTGCGCTGCTGACCGACGAGCCGCTGACGCTGCGCAACCTACCGCGATTGGCGGATATTGACGGGTTTCAGCATTTGATGAACCAGTTCGGTATCTCCACCACCATCGCCGGTTCGCGCCCCGAGGATTTCGGGCGGGTGATGACGTTGGAGGCGACGCGGATTACGTCGTCGGTCGCGCCTTATGAATTGGTGCGCAAAATGCGCGCGTCGATTCTTGTGCTCGGGCCAATGCTGGCGCGGATGGGCGAGGCTACTGTCTCGCTGCCCGGTGGCTGTGCGATTGGCAACCGACCTATTGATTTGCATCTGAAAGCATTGGAGGCAATTGGCGCAGAGATTGAGCTGGCGTCGGGCTATGTAAAGGCGATTGCGCCAAAAGGCGGCCTTCCCGGTGGCAGCTACACCTTCCCTGTGGTGTCCGTCGGCGCGACGGAGAACGTCTTGATGGCCGCTGTACTCGCCAAGGGCACCAGCGTCATTCATAACGCTGCGCGCGAGCCAGAGATTGTCGATCTATGCAACATGCTCGTCGCAATGGGTGCGGAAATTGAGGGCATCGGCTCCTCCGACCTGACCATCCACGGCAAAGACCGGCTGCACGGCGCAACCTATCGCGTGATGTCTGACCGGATTGAGGCGGGCAGCTATGCCTGCGCGGTGGCCACGACAGGCGGCGATGTAGAACTGGTTGGCGCGAATGAACCCGAAATGCAGGCGACGGTAGATGCGCTACGCAGTGCGGGCGTGACCGTTGAAGCCGTTAAGGGCGGACTGCGCGTGGCATCCGATGGAAAGCTGCAACCGTTGACAATTTCTACCGCGCCTTATCCCGGCTTTGCCACCGATATGCAGGCGCAGTTTATGGCGATGCTGTGCATGGCTGATGGTGCCAGCGTGCTGACCGAAACGATCTTTGAAAACCGTTACATGCACGTTCCCGAACTCAACCGCATGGGCGCGCATATCGAGACCAAGGGACGCACCGCGATTGTCCACGGCGTCAAAGGCATGACGGGCGCGCCGGTTATGGCGACCGACCTGCGCGCATCGATGAGCTTGATTATCGCAGGATTGGTCGCCGAGGGTGAAACGCAGGTGCAGCGCATCTATCACCTCGACCGCGGGTATGAACGGCTGGAGGAGAAATTGCAGCTCGTCGGAGCGGATATAGAACGCGTCGGGACGGATTAGGAAGGCCACGGGTAAAACCCTGTATTCTCTTGCCAACCGATAACGGGAGCACCATATTCGCGGAGAAAAGGACGCAAGTGATGACGGGAAAAGCGGTTTCGACGAACAAGCAGCACCCTGTGCTGGGATCGATCCAGCATAGCCCGATTGCGACGGTGGTCAGCGACCCGAAACTTTCTGACAATCCTATCGTTGCCGTAAATGCTGCGTTTCTCGAACTGACTGGCTATTCCGAGGAAGAAGTTATCGGCCGCAACTGTCGTTTCTTGCGCGGTCCCGACACTGAAAACACCCAAACCGCAAAGTTGCGCGAAGCGATTTATGAGCGTCGGCCAACGCTGGCGGAGCTTATCAATTATCGCAAAGATGGCAGCCGATTTCGCAATGCGGTGATGATTGCGCCCTTGTACGATGATGACGGCGAAGTTGAGTATTTTGTTGGGTCGCAGATCGCGGTGAAGGCGGACGAAGAGAGTATTGCAACGGTGCGGCAAGAACAGTCCGCAGCCATTGTCGAACGGCTGTCGCCGCGCCAGCGCGAGATTTTGCAGCAAATGGCGCAGGGTTTCCGCACCAAGCAGATTGCCTATAAATTATCGCTCAGCGAAAAGACGGTGCAGATGCACCGCATGTTGCTGTTCAAAAAGCTGGAGACGTCCAACGCGGCGGACGCGGTGCGGATTGCAGTAGAGGCTGGGCTATAACTTAGGGCCAAAGACGTAAGGGCAATTCCGGTATAGCGTACATTGCCGTGCAGGTGCATCTTTGAACGGCAGGGAAGTCCCCCCTTTACCTGCATTCATGTGTCCGGCGGCACCACCTCCCTCAATTCGCGTGCCGTCGGCTCACATTCAGCCCAGATTTTGATGCACTAGCCATAGGCGTATCGCGCCTGCAAGCCCGGGCGGTGTCGCACTCTTTATACGCTCCGCATCAATCGCCGCGACCAGCGCATTGACGGCGATGCTGCGCTGTTCCGCAGCCGCACGCAGCTGCTCCCAAAAATAGGGTTCAAGGCTAATCGAGGTTTGATGGCCGTTGATTGTGACCGAGTATTTGACCGGCGGGTGGTAAGGTATCTGCACGTCCTCAATACATATGCTGCCCGCCATTGATCGACAATGTCGACCCCGTGACGAAGCTAGCATTGTCGCTGGTCAGAAATTCAACCCCGCGCGCGATTTCGTCTGGTTGGCCTAGACGCCCGACGGGAATTTGCGCGACAATCTTTTCCATCACATTTTCAGGGATCGAAGACAGCATGTCGGTTGCGATATATCCCGGCGCGATAGCATTGGCGGTGACGCCATATTTCGCACCCTCCATCGCCAGCGATTTTGTGAAGCCGTGAATGCCCGATTTCGCCGCAGCATAGTTGACTTGACCAATCTGACCGCCTTGTCCGTTGACGGAGCCGACATTGACGATGCGTCCCCAACCGCGTGTGCGCATATTGGGGAATACCGCTTTCGCCATATTGAAACAGCCCGTCAGGTCGATGCGGATCACCTCGTCCCATTGTTCAAATGACATCCGCATCATTGTGGCGTCGCGGGTGATACCGGCATTGTTGACCATGATGTCGATGGGGCCAAATTCATCCTCGATAGCGGCACAAGCATCAAGGCACGCGGTATGATCGCCCACA
>JBEBKE010000024.1:0-23497 GCA_040079555.1 Sphingorhabdus sp.
AGCGCCGGTGCATGTTCTGGTGGTTCCCAAAGGGCCCTATGTCAGCTGGGATGATTTTACCGCAAAGGCTAGCGATGCGGAATTGGCAGCCTTCACGCGCGCTGTCGGCCAAGCGGCGCGTGAACTGGGCCTCGTTGAAACCGGATATCGCCTGATTGTGAATACCGGAACCGACGGCCATCAAGAGTTTCCGCACCTTCACGTCCATCTTTTCGGTGGAAAACCGCTTGGCCCGATGCTGGCGCGGTGAAATTATGTTGCGCTAACGCGCCAAGCGGTTAGTTTCTGGCTTAATAGCAATTCCTTTGGGGAGAATTACGGATGGCTTCAACGCAAAAGGGCGGAGTGCTCGCGCGCATGATGGCGCGCAAGAGTATTGCCCAAGTCCAGCGAGAATCCGAGAAAAGCGAACTGAAACGGACATTGGGTCCGTGGAACCTTCTGCTGCTCGGTGTCGGCTGCATTATTGGCGCAGGTATTTTTGTGCGGACGGGTAGTGCTGCGGCGCTACATGCGGGACCAGCGGTTCTTTTGTCGTTCGTCGTCGCTGGGATCGTCTGCGCGTTCGCAGGCTTGTGCTACGCCGAACTTTCATCAACGCTGCCGGTTTCGGGTTCGGCGTACACTTATGGCTACACCACCCTGGGCGAGTTTGTCGCGTGGATCATGGGGGCGTTGCTGCTTCTCGAATACGGCCTTGCTGCATCGGTGGTTGCAGTTGGTTGGGGCGGCTATGTCGTCAGCCTGTTGGCGGATTTCGGCCTTGTGATACCGCCGCAATTTACCGGACCTGCGGGCTATCCGTTGTTAAAAGACGGCGTTCCTGTGCTGATTGATGGTCAAGCAGTAACGACGATCTTTAACCTTCCCGCTTTTCTGATCTGTCTGGTGCTGTCGCTGTTGCTGGTCCTTGGCGTGTCCGAATCGGCAAAAGTCAACAACGTGATCGTGGCCATTAAAGTCAGCGTACTCGCAGCGTTTATCGCGGTTGGTGGCTTCATCGTTTTGTCAAACCTTGGCGATCTGATGGCGAAAAACTGGGTTCCGTTCATCCCGCCAGCAGAAGGCGACGGTAAGTTCGGTGTCGACGGTATCATGCGTGCCGCATCGATTGTGTTTTTTGCGTATATCGGTTTCGAAGCAGTTTCGACCGCAGGTCAAGAAGCGAAAAACCCAAAGAAGGACATGCCGTTCGGGATCATCGGTTCGTTGGTGGTCTGCACGGTAATCTACATGCTGGTGGCCGCCATCATGACCTTGCTGGTTCCTTACAACACGTTGAATGTGCCCGATCCTGTGGCGGTTGTTGTCGATAACTTTGGGCCAACATGGGCTTGGCTGGCAAAGGTTATCAAAGTCGGCGCGATCATTGGACTTACATCCGTGGTGCTGGTTTTGATGTACGCACAGACCCGCATTTTCTACACAATGGCGCGCGACGGTTTGTTGCCGAGCATTTTTGCACGGGTGCATCCAAAGTTCCAAACACCATGGATCAACACATTGCTTGTTGGCTTGATCACGGCGGTTGCGGCGGGATTCTTCGATATTAACGTGCTTGGCGACATGACTTCGGTGGGTACCTTGGCCGCATTTGCTATCGTGTGTCTGTCGGTGATTTATCTGCGCCGTGCTGCACCTGATTTGCCACGCGGCTTCAGCGTACCTTTATATCCAGTACTGCCTGTGCTGGGCATCTTGTCGTGCATCTATCTGATCACCACGGTGCCATGGAATGTGTTACAATTCTTCCTTTGGTACATGCTTGGAGCGATGATCCTGTACTTCGTTTACGGGATGCACAATTCGCGACTGGGTAAAGGTCTGGATCAAGAGGATCTGAGCGATATGACCGAATATCCCGGTCCCGTTCTGGATAATGAAAGTGCACGCTAAGTCGCGTGTTGCATGATCCAACAACACGAAAAGGGAGGCTTCGGCCTCCCTTTTTTTGTTTCAACTACGCGGTGGGTGAGGAACACGGATTGTGGTGCCGGGACGGGTGAACAGCTTGCCCTTTTCGCCCCAGAAAACCAGCGCCAACGACGCCAAGCCGCACAGCACAAAGCCGCTGGCAATCGGCACGACGCTGCCGTTGAACTGTTGCCCGATCAACGCACCGATCACAGCAGCCAGCATCGTTCTTGCAAATGTTTGAAACGACGATGCCGCCCCTGCAACAGCGCCAAATGGCGTCATCGCAATCGACGAAAAGTTTGACCCGATAAAGCCAACCATCGCCATATTGCCCGTCAAGAAGATCAGAAACAGGACCATCGATGTTGGCGCAAAAATGGCTGCGGCCAATTGCAACAGGCCCAAAGTGATGAACACCAGCAGTGCTGCTTGCGACACCCTCCGCGCGCCAAAGCGTTCGACAATGCGGGCGTTGGTAAAGTTGGACACCGCGATGCCCATCGCGACAATCGCAAATCCCGTCGTGAAAAATTCAGCTGCATTGAACACTTTGTCAAACGCCTGTTGCGAACTGTTGAGAAAGCCGAACAGCGCGCCCTGCACGATCCCGGCGCCCAGCATATATCCCGCAGCGCCGCGATTAAGGACGACAGTTTTCCATGCCTTTGTCAGCGGCTTTAGCTGAATAGGAATGACGTTTTCCGGCTTTAGCGTTTCTGGCAACCGGCGGATCGTCCATAAGGCGGCGGCAATCGCCATGATCGCCATGACATCAAAAATCGTCCGCCACCCGGCGAACAGCAGGATGAACTGGCCCAAGGTCGGCGCGATGATCGGGACGATCATAAACACCAGAAAAATCGTCGACATCCTTTTTGCCATGGCGTCGCCTTCGAATTTATCGCGGATAATCGACGCCACCAGCACGCCTGACGCCGCCGCAGCAAGCCCGTGCAGAAAGCGCATGATAAGCAGCATATCGAAACTGGTCGAAAAGCTGCACGCAAAGGAAAATAGGGCGCAACCAAGCACGGCCCAGACCAGAACCGGCTTTCTCCCATAGCGGTCGGACAGCGGCCCGTGAAACAGCGCGCCGATGCCTGTGCCCGCCAGAAAAACCGAGATGACATATTGCACCTGATTGGGATCGGCCAACGCCAAGCCCTTTGCGATGCGCGGGAAAGCGGGCAGCATCGAATCGATCGCAAGCGCATTCAGCGCCATCAGCGATGCCATCATGACAACAAGTTCGCGCTCACCAATATCGGCTTTAGGCGGCGTGACGGGGGGAAGGGGATAGGGCGTGTCCATCGCTGTCCTATGCGGAGCAGACGATTAATTATCCAGCACCTTTTCCATCGAACCGATTGCGCGGTGGTGATACCATGCGCATCACATGACCGACGCCGCGCCGCCTCTACGCAAAATCATCCACATCGACATGGATGCTTTTTTCGCGAGCGTTGAACAGCGCGACAATCCCGAACTGCGCGGGAAGCCAGTGGCGGTCGGCGGATCGTCAAAACGCGGCGTAGTGGCGGCGGCAAGCTATGAAGCGCGGACCTTTGGCGTGCGTTCGGCGATGCCGTCAGTCGTTGCGCAGCGGCGGTGCCCAGACCTGATTTTTACAAGGCCGCGTTTTGAAGTCTATCGCGCCGTATCGCGGCACATTCGCGAAATCTTTGCTCGCCATACCGATTTGATTGAGCCTTTATCGCTGGATGAAGCCTATCTGGATGTGACGCAGGATAAGCAAAATATCGGTTCAGCGGTTAAAATTGCCAAAGCCATACGCGCCGCGATTTACGAGGAAACCGGCCTGACGGCTAGTGCTGGCGTCAGCTATAACAAGTTTATCGCAAAGCTGGCGAGCGACCAGAATAAGCCCGATGGCCTGTGCATTATCTTGCCCGATCAAGGCGCGGATTTTGTCGCGGGGCTACCCGTGCGCCGCTTCCACGGCGTTGGCCCGCGTTCGGCGGAGAAGATGGCGACGCTTGGGATACAAACCGGTGCAGACCTCGCCATGCGTAGCGAGGAATGGCTGTGCCAGCATTTTGGCAGCGCAGGCCGATATCTGTTCAAAGCGGCGCGCGGCATCGATAACCGCGCGGTCAATCCGTCGCGCGAACGCAAATCTTTGGGCGGGGAGCTGACCTATTTCGAGGACAAAAGCAGCGATGCAGATTTACGCGCTGCGCTGGATGAGATTGTCGAAATTGTATGGGACCGGATTGAACGGTCCGAGACGCGCGGGCGGACGATTGTTTTAAAGGCCCGCTATTCCGACTTTCGCACCATTACCCGCTCCCGATCACCGGGGCATGTGCTGGAAAGCAAAGCGGAGTTTTCCGATCTTGGGCATCAACTGTTGAGCGCGATTTTGCCCGTTCCGATGGGCATTCGGCTGCTAGGCCTGACGCTGACGAACATCGTTCAGGACGGCGATATCCAACGCTTTACCGCGCATTCTGGTCAATCTGCCGCGCTACAGGCCGAGCTCCCATTTTGTGTTATTGAAAAATGAAGAATATTTTCATACATCACAAAACTGTAGTGCTGGATTAAAACAGGGAGACGAAAATGGCTCGTCCACAAACCGATATAGAGGCTGGTCGTCAATTGTTGCTCGATCAGGTTGAAGACCTTGTACGCAAGCGCGGGTCCGCCGATATCGCGATGAATGAACTGGCGGCGGCGGCGGGAATGTCGCCGTCGAACCTCTATCGTTTCTTTGAAAGCAAAGAGGCACTGTTTGAGGCTGTTGCCGAGAAATGGTTCGCAGACAAAATCGCGATTATGGAGGAGGTTACAGCCTCTGATTTGCCCGTGCGCGACAAGCTCTATTCGTTTTTCGCGCGACGCTTTGTGGTGATGAGCGCGCGTTTCAACGAAGATCCTGATTTGTTTAAAAGCTATTGCGAACTTGGCCAACAACATTTTGAGGTTGTCCGCGGCTATGTCGATTTGGGCGATCACTATCTGGCGATGATTATCGCCGAGGCGTTGGACGTGGGCTATTTTGGCGATTTGTCGATCGACGAGGCGGTGTCGTTAATCAACCAGATGGTCAGCCCCTATTGCATGCCCGAGGCACAGGTGCATATCGGGCATAAGTTGACGGAAGCAAAGCTGGCGAAGATCATCGATACGATCTTTGTCGGTCTGGGCCATTCCTATGAAGCGTCGGCGCCGTCGGCGCATATCAAGATTGTTTCCTGAATTTGGCGCTGCGCCGATCCGCTTGCAGTGGCGCGTTTTATAAATACCAGGATCCGGACCCGAAGGCGGTCAGGCGATATCATTGACGTACCGATATAGCGCGCGCCATCCGATCTCCGTGGCCTGTTAATCCATATTCCGGGACGGGCGGATAGGCGTCGACGACTGTTCGAGTGATAAGTTCTTGCCCGATCAGCGACTTTAGGCTTTGCGTGAGGGCGCGTGGGTTAGCCTCCTTTATCCCCTGACCGATCATGTTGAACCGGCGTGCACCAAGATCAATGCGCCGGATGATTGGAAGGCTCCACCGCGAAAGCGATGCAGACCCTAGCCCAATGCTGCGCCGCGTCTGCTCGATAGACTGGCACAATGACGCAATCTCTATTCCCGCTTGGGTCAGGATATATTCGGGGCGCAGCGGATGGCCATAGCCGGGGTTGCGGATCACCCATCCGGCAATGCTGCAGGCATCAAGCGTACGCGACAGGCTCTCTCGGTTGGTGCCCAGCGCCTGTAGCAATTCGACAAAACGCGCGCCTTTACGTTCGGCAAGCGTCGCGATTAACGCGACCGCCCAGCGATGTCGCCCCAATTGGCCCAGGATGATGGGATCGATGCTTGACATGATTTGTTATCAACTATACATTCATGACCTAAATAGCAATAAGGAGAATATGATGGCCTTGGACCTTGTCTCTGAACTCACCGTCTCGATGGGTGTTACCGATCTCGACCGTTCTATTGATTGGTATCACAGGATATTGGGCTGCGAGTTGCTGTTCCGCGTTGATGACATTGGCTGGTGCGAAATGAAAACGCATATGTCAGGCGTTATTATCGGCCTTAGCCAAAATCAGGCAGTTGCCCAGGGCGGCAATGCCACCAACGTATGGACCGTCGCCGACATTGATGCAGCCAAGGCGCATTTGGATGCGCATGACGTGAAACAAGACGGCGAAATCCAGCACATCCCCGATATGGTCAAATTGCTGACCTTTTACGATCCTGACGGCAATACGATGATGTTTGCCGAGACAGTCAGTCAGAATTAGGTCTTGCATCAGGGGCGCAAACCGCCAGATTGATGGCGTGGATAATCCCTTTCTTGATAACGGCCCCGATACAGCAGGCGCACTCGCAGATGTCGCGCATGTTGCGGCGTTGCTGCAACAGGCTGCGCGCGAGGAGCGCGCGGTCAGCTATTCCGAATTGCTGATGACATTGGGCTTCCGTTTCACGCGTCCTAAGATGCGGGCATTGTGTAAGACCTTGGACGCTGTGGACCGTGAAGCAGCATTGTCCGGAGAACCTGCGCTCGCGCCATTGGTCGTCCGCGAAAGTGACCGATTGCCGGGGCAGGGTTGGTGGGTTTCTCGCGGCGATTACGCAGGCGCGTGGGAAGGCGCAGAGGCGCGCGCCTATGTGGCTGAACAACAGCGGCTTGCCTTTGATTATTGGAGCGCGCGGCCATGACGGACATCATCCCTATGCTGCAAAAAATCATGCAGCGCGCCACCGGCCTTGACGCTTCGGTGGAGAACATCACGCGCCTGTCGGGCGGGGCGAATATGGAGAGTTCTGCGTTTGATTATGCAGGCACGGGCTATGTTCTGCGCCGCGCGCCATCCGCAGAATTTATGGCCGGACGCGTTTATGGGCATGATGTCGAGGCGGCGGTTGTTCGCGCGGCTTTTGCAGCAGGTGTTAAGGCGCCAGAGGTTGTTGCTGAACTTTTGCCAGAGGACGAAATCGGTACCGGCTATGTGATGCGCCGCGTCGAGGCTGAGGTAAACCCGGCAAAGATACTCGCCAAGCCACCGCCGTCGTTACTGAACGATTTTGCGCGCGAGGCGGCGCGGATTCATGCGATCCCGCTCGACCGTGTTCCGGCGTTGCCGCAGCCCAGCGCGTCGGAATTGGTCAGCGATATGAAAGCGCGGTTTGTTGTCTATGGCGGCGACCGTCCGGTTTTTGCATTGGCCTTTCGCTGGTTGGAGGACCATCTGCCAGCGCCGGTCGAGCCCGTGTTACTGCACGGCGATTTCCGCATGGGCAACATCATGGTTGATGCAGGCGGCTTGGCCGCAGTGCTCGATTGGGAGCTAGCGCATCTGGGGGATAGGCATCAGGATCTGGCCTTTGGCTGCATCAATAGCTGGCGTTTTGGCTATATCGACCGGGCAGCCTTTGGTGTCGGTGAGTTGGACGATTTATGGGCGGCCTATGAGCGCGAAAGCGGCGTTGCGGTGGAACCCTCACGGTTCCGCTGGTGGTTGGTCTATTCGACATTGTGGTGGGGGCTTTGTTGTCTGCAAATGGCCGAAATCTGGCGAAGCGGTGCCGATGCCAGCCTTGAACGCGCCGTCATCGGACGGCGCGCGTCGGAGACTGAGGTCGATCTGTTGATGCTTTTAGAGGCTGACGCGCCAGACGGGGAGCGGGGCACGATTGCCATGCCTGAACCGCTATCTGCGCGCCGCAATGGTGAGCCATCGTCCACCGAAATGCTGGAGGCGCTTGCGAAATGGGTGGAGGAAGATGTCAAACCCGGCGCCCAAGGGCGTAACCGTTTTATGGCGGCCGTCGCGCTGAACGCTATCGGTATGCTAAAGCGCGAGGCGGAACAACCGGTTGCGGTGCATGATAAAGAATTGTCGGATGCTTTGCTCGCCGGAAATGCCGGTTTGGCCACGCCGGGATTGCTGGCAAAGCTAAAGGTGAGGGCGCTGGCGAAGCTCGCGGCGGATCAGCCAAAATACTCTGCGCTGGCAACCGCGAGCGCCATGTGGGTCATACCAACAGATATTTAACACCGTTAGTGCTGAGCCTGTCGAAGCACGCCCATCAGACTCAAGCGGTGGTTGAAACTTGAGGACGTGCTTCGACAGGCTCAGCACTAACGGTTTAATTGAAGCGAAGTCGCTTGCATTAAATCCAGATCGCGATGGTGTGGATCACGACCCCGGCCAATCCGCCCACAAGAGTCCCGTTAATCCGAATAAACTGCAAATCGCTGCCCACGGCATTTTCGACGCGGTCAGTAATCGTTGAGGCATCCCAGCCGCCGATGGTGTCGGACACCAGGCTGACGATGTTATCGCCATAGTTTTCGGTGGTGCCAACAATCGCGCGGCGGGCAAAGCGATTAATCTGACGTTTCAGACCAGCATCATCCTGTAACGTGCTGCCTAATTTGGTCAGAGCATCGCCAAAGCTGCCCGACATCGCGGCATCGGGGTTGCGCGCAGCTTTCAGCAAGGCTGTGCGCCCCTGATCCCACAGTCCCTCTATCCATTTGTTCATCGCGGGGTTAGCGAGCAGTTCGGCTTTCCAGTTGGCCACTTTCGCCTGCAATTCCTTGTCGGATTTCAAATCACGCGCAAGTTTTTGCAGGCCTTCTTCGCCTTTGGCACGCAACGGATGGTCGGGATCAGCGGCCATATCGGCGAGCATTTTTTCAAGGCCCGTGACAATCGCATTGGCCAACCGGTCGTCCAAACCGGTCCAGCGCATGATCGCGCCCGCACGTTCCTCGACCATTTGCCGCAGCAACGGTTCATTGGCCTCCAATGTTTTGGCAGCCCAGCCGATCATCGCATCCATCAATGGCAAATGCCGCCGTTCTTTGATCATCGCGCCCAGCAATTGGCCGAGCAATGGCGCGACATCCAGCTTTTCCAGCTGTTTACGCACCGCCGATTTGGCAATTCCGCCAAGCCGTTCATCGTCCAACGCCGCGATGATATCGCCCATCAGCCGCGATGCGCCCATCCGCATCCGGCCTTCGCCGCCCGATGGTTGAGATAAGAAACGCCCCATTGCGCCTGCAACATCCATCGTCCGCACTTTGCGTGCAACAATGCCCGTGCGCAGAAAGTTGCTGCGCAGAAAGCTCGCAAGCGTGCGGCCGAGCCGTTCTTTGTTGGTCGGGATGATCGCGGTGTGCGGAATGGGAATACCCAAAGGATGCCGGAATAATGCGGTCACCGCGAACCAATCTGCGAGCCCGCCGACCATGCCGGCCTCTGCAAATGCGACCAGAAAGCCCCAATGATGGTGGACGTTGCGTTCCAATTGCAAGCCGATGACGAACAATAGGGCCATCAGGATTAGCAATGCGGTGGCAATACGCCGCATTTTACGCAGCTCATCATCGCGCCACAGATAGCGATCGCGTTCAGCCGTGCCCAATTGGTTGATTGTTTTCACAACAAACTCTGTAGCCGAAGCTGTTGCAAGATATCAGCTTTATTTGGCCGCTTTATAAAGCTTTGGCGCAACGGTCTCACCTGGGTTTAGGAAACCACCGGCATACATCACCACGCGCTCTGTGCCGTCCAAGCCCTCGATCACGGCGATTCCATTCGGCGTCACGATGCCGATTTTGACCGCACGGCGGGCGACTTTGTTCGCTTTATCGACGACGTAAACATAGCTGCCGTCTTTATCGCTTTGGATTGCGGATTCGGGAAGCAACGGCGCGGAAACGGCACCAGCCTTTATCTCGACACTGGCAAAGCCGCCGGGCTTTAATGCCGGATCGAATGGCAATGCGATGCGGGCGATGCCTTGGCGCGATTGTTCATTAATCATCGGTGCGATTTGCCAAACTTGGCCGTTGAACGATTGCTCTGAGCCAACCGGCGTTACCGTGGCGGGAACGCCAACGGCGATCTGCGCCAACGCCGCTTCGCCAATCTGTGCTTGCAGCTCCATCTCGCCGCCTTGAGCCATGCGGAACAATATGCCGCTGCCAGCGCTGACCGTTTGTCCGGGCTCTACGTTGCGTTCGAGGATATAGCCGCCAACGGGTGCGCGGATATCAAGCCGAGCAGTGCGGGCCCGCGATTCGTTCAATTGCGCCTCAGCCACGCGAACGCGTGCGCGGGCACTGTCACGCGTTGCGGTTTTGCGATCCACATCCGCCTTGGAGATAAAGCCGCGATCAACCAGTTTCATGGCGCGGTCGAGTTCGTTTTGCGCCAGCTGCGCGTCTGCGCGGGCAACGCCGATTTGCGCGTCAAGGCTTGCAAGCTGTTGATTTTGGACCGACCGTTCGATGCTGATCAGGACTTGGCCTTGCTTAACCCAATCACCCGCATCGACAAAAACCCGCGCGACTTGGCCGCCTTCACCGACGACACCGACCGGAATTTCGCGGCGCGCCGCCAGCGTGCCGGTGGCGTTGATCGCGCTGACGACCATGCCGCTGCCCGGGGCAATGACGGTGACCGTCTGCGCTTGCGAATCCTTGCCGGCATCTGCCGCAGCTGTCCCCGACCCGCTCATGTAATAATAAGCGCCTGCTGCAATCGCCAATATCAGAATAACAGCAGCGACGATCCAGACAGTCTTGTTGCGCCGCTGTGCGCCATTCATATCGAGCGCATCGCCAGCCGATATTACAGAAGTTTCGTAGTTCATGTGTATATCCAAGATCGCAAAACGGCAGTTTTGGGGCGGTTTAGCGACCCTGAAACATGCGGCTGTGTTACTGCAATATAGCACCTGATGCAAGCGCAGCAGGATTCGCAGTGAGTTAAGGCTTGGACATAAGCGATTACTGCCGTCGAAGCACGGCAAAACGACAGTCGGCATTTGGTGTCGACTAATGACTTAGGGTCGAGACACAAAAAAGGCCGCGCCATGACAGCGCGGCCTTTTCTAAAACTTAACGGCATGTTGTGAAATTAACGAACGCGTCCGCGCTGGACCAGGTTCAAAATTCCAAGCACAACGACTGCGCCAACAAAAGCGACGATCAGTCCGGTAAGTGAGAAATTCTGCACGCTGCCGACGATGCCGAACTGGTTAGCGACCAGATTTCCGACGACCGAGCCGACACAGCCCGCAACAACATTCCACATGATACCCATCGACGCATCGCGGTTCATGACCTTGCTGGCCAACCAACCGGCAACACCGCCAACGATGATTGCGATAATCCAACCCATATCTTCCTCCTATAAAGCGCCCTGTTGTGTGTTGGACGACTAAGGCAGTAAATAACCCCATTAACGCAGAAACCAAACAGCAAATTCATTTGGGCTTGTAAATTGGGTTCCGCACCATGAGTAAGACAACGAAAAACCCCCGCAGCAGAGCCACGGGGGATCGTCGAATTTCAAATAGGCGGATCGCTCAGTATTTTTGCTGGCGCTCGTAAAGGTCGCGGTAATGCTGGATACGCGTTACCCGCAATCCGGGCATTCCCGACCGATCGATCGCGCGTTGCCACGATGCGAATTCTTCAAGCGTTAAGCCATAGCGTTCGCACACGTCGTTGACCGACAACAGTCCGCCGTTAACCGCTGCAACGACTTCTGCTTTGCGCCGAACGACCCAGCGGGTTGTTTCGGGTGGTGGCAGGCTGTCTATTGTGAGCGATTCCCCAAGCGGACCAATGACCCGCGCTGGACGAATTTTTTGATTTTCTAGCATATTGTTTTCAAAGCTCCGTGCCCCGCTCTGCAACCTGATAATCAGGCTTTATGGTGTATGATTGAATTGAATTGCCATTGGTTGAACCAGCAAGGTTAACGGCCAGGCCAAGTTTGGTAAGCACACCCGATTCTTGACGATCAAGCTGTCGTGAATCCGGAATCCAGAATGCCCCACGTGCGGTCGCGGCGCGATTGCCGCTACGTTGCGAAAAATAGGCGATCCGGCTGACAAGGTTTTCGGTATCATCCTGGGCCAAGCCAGCAGGCGACAGCAAAGCACTGACCGTCTGGCTTGTCGCCTGACGCGAAGTGGCGGTCGCAACAAGGGCGGCGTAATCCGCCTTGCGCGATCCGGCACTTAATGCCCGGCGAGGATGAGGGAAGTCCATGTCCATGAACACCGTTTTACAGCCGCGTCTATAACGTCTGGTAAAAGCGCCGTTCACAGGGCATTAGGAGGCATTAATGCGGGTTATTGTTTGACCCAAAATCCTGTTCCATTTTGAGAAAGCCTTTGGCGAAACGACCGTTTTCCGTGAATTTCGCCGTCGCACACCGCCATGTCAGAAATTAATTATTCGCCCGATATTTTTCAGCTTGGCCCCGATTTAGTCGGAAAACGAATCGTCGTGGCTATGTCTGGTGGAGTCGATTCATCGGTTGTCGCGGCTTTGGCGGCGCGAACAGGTGCCGAAACCATCGGTGTTACATTGCAGCTTTACGATCATGGCAGCGCGGTGAAGCGTGCGGGCAGTTGTTGTGCGGGGCAGGATATCCGGGATGCGCGGGCTGTCGCTGATCGGCTGGGCATTGCCCATTATGTGTTCGATCACGAAAGCCGCTTTCGCGATTCTGTGATCGACCATTTCGCGGACGAATATATGCGCGGCCGCACGCCGATCCCGTGTGTTCGCTGCAACATGGGGGTGAAGTTTACGGATTTGTTCCGTTTGGCGGGCGAATTGGGGGCGGATTGCCTTGCCACCGGTCATTATGTCCGGCGTGTTGAAGGGCCAACGGGCTCCGAATTGCACCGCGCGCTCGATCCCGCGCGCGACCAAAGCTATTTCCTATTTGCCACCACCAATGACCAGCTCGACTATCTGCGTTTCCCTTTGGGCGGAATGCCCAAGCCGGAAGTCCGGGCGATTGCGCAAGAAATGGGGCTGATCGTCGCGAACAAGCCCGACAGCCAAGACATCTGCTTCGTTCCAGAGGGGGATTACGCAAGCGTCGTCCGCAAAATCCGGCCAGAGGCCGAGAGCGACGGCGCAATTGTCGATATGGAGGGCCGCGAACTGGGTCGCCATCGCGGGCTGATCCACTATACCGTCGGGCAAAGGCGGGGCTTGGAACTGGGCGGGCTGACCGAGCCGCTTTATGTGATCCGGTTGGAGCCAGAGGAGCAACGCGTCGTTGTCGGACCAAAACGCGCGCTGGCGGTCAGCGCCGCGCGGCTGATCGAGCCGAACTGGCTGACGCAGGTTGAAGGACGCCAAGTCTGGGCCAAGGTACGGTCATTGGCTAAACCTGTGCCTGCACGTTTGGAAGGCGATTGGTTGCGTTTCGACAGCGATGAATATGGCGTCGCACCGGGGCAGGCTGCGGTGCTTTATGATGGCGACCGCGTGCTGGGCGGGGCGTGGATTGAGGAAACTGTGGGGGCGGAATTGGCTCTGGCGTGATCGGGCGTCGAGATAACAACGGGGAGACGTGGTGATGAACATAGTGGACGCACAGGCCGATGCACGGCGGGTTTACGCCAATGGTGCGCCGGGAGTGGCAATATCCGGTTTGGTCTGGATCATTACAGGCCTAGTCGCTCTCAGTTTTGATGTACAAACGGCGATGATCACGCTTTTCGTTGGCGGTATGGCGATCAATCCGTTGTCTGATCTCGCAAGCAAGTTGCTGCTTAAGCGCGGCAAGCCCGACGCAGGCAATCAGCTGATCTGGCTCGGACTGCTAACCGTACCGATGATATTGACCGGGATGTTCGCGGGCTATTTGCTTAGCGATAGCAACCAGGTTTGGTTTTTTGCGTTGACATTAATGGCGGTTGGCGCGCGCTATTTGACCTTTAAAACGCTGTATGGGTTGCGGCATTATGTAATGCTGGGGCTGGCTTTGCTTGCTTTGGGCTTTTCGGCGATCTGGCTAGGATGGGCCTCATCCGCTGTTCTTGCGTTGGCGGGTGGAGCCGTAGAAGTCTGCGCAGCCATCTTTATTTTTGCCGCCAAGCCGAGCCCGACGGCTTAATCCAGCGCCTCAATCTCGTTATCATTCAGCTGCACACAGCCAAATTCGCCGCGGCGTTCAGCGACTGCCTTCGCCAAAAACGGCACCGATGCTGTGACGCGTTTTGTCTCTGGATTATCGGTCAGTGACACCATCCCCATTCCCGGTTCGAAATCCTTGGTGCACGCATCAACCGGGCGGCCCTCTATATAGCGGCACGAACACGCGATGTGCGACGCATAGGATACACCAAGCTTTGCCTGCGCTTTGATGTCGGCAAAGCTGAAACCCAGCCACAACAAAAGCAGGCCCAGAACCGCCATGGCGCCATACTTTATCTTCTGGCCAAGGCTGAACGACTTTTTGGGCGCTTTGCCTTTGGGCTGTGGTGAAGTTGCAGTTGCCATGCGTTGTCCTTTTGGTGCATCGATGCGTCATGCCTAGATATAATCCGCGACTTTACGCAACCCTGTTTTCACTGCTGGCCATTTCTGGATGTGGGTCGGCGCCCGCACCAGCGGACGGCGATTCTCCGGTCGTGGCGCGCTATGCCGATGATGCCGCCGTTTCTGAGCAGAAACTAAAGGACGTCATCGCGCCGTTTTTTGATGATGAAAATATGGCGGAAACACGCGCTGTTGTGATCATGCACGGCGGCGTCATCGTGGCTGAACGCTATGCGCCCGGCTATACGCCCGAGACACCGCTGATCAGCTGGTCGATGGCAAAGAGTGTGACAGCGGCCTTGGTCGGGTTTATGGTGGCGGACGGATTGCTGAACCTGGACGACCCTGCACCCGTGACGGAATGGGCGAATGCGGGCGACGCCCGCAACCGGATTACACTGCGCCAGTTGCTGCATATGTCGTCAGGCATCGACCACACCGAAGTCCCTGAAGAAGGCAAAACGATTTATCAGGCCGATACGCCGCGCATGTTGTTTCTCGATGGCCGCGAAAATGTCGCGCGTTATGCCGAGGGCCGGATGCTGGAGGCAGAGCCCGGCAAGAAGTTTGAATATAGCAGCGCGACCAGCCACATCTTGGTCGACATCATGACACGGGCGTTGACCGATAGCCGCAACCCGCAAGTGCGCCGCGACGTGATGCTGGAATATGCGCGTGGGCGATTGTTCGAACCCCTTGGCATGAAAAGCGTTGTCCCCGAATTTGACCGCAATGGCACGATGCTGGGTGGCAGTATGATCCACGCGACCGCGCGCGATTGGGCAAAATTCGGCGAATTTCTGCGCAACAACGGCTCTGTGCGTTCGGCGCAATTGTTGCCGACCAGCTGGGTGCGCTTTATGCGGACATCAAGCGCCAATGATGCGGCCTATGGTGGCCATATCTGGCTGAACAAGCGGCGGCCGGGCGGGCGAGATCAAGTGCTGTTCCCGGATAAAGCACCGTCGGATGTGTTTGCCGCGCTTGGCCATCTCGGCCAGTTTGTGGTGGTATCGCCTCAGCATAAGCTGACGATTGTGCGATTGGGAAAAACGCAGGATGACGTTCTGGATCCGGTGAACGCGCAATTGGCAAAGGTGATTGCGCTGTTCCCTCGGCGTTAGGCTTTCAAAACCGGCGCGTCGTCGCCAAGGTCTTCGTACCACGCCTCAACCGGGCCTTTCAGCGTCAACTGCATCGGGCGGCCTTTGCGGTCCAGGCTTTTGCCCGCTTGCACTTTGATCCAGCCTTCGGACACGCAGAATTCTTCAACAGTCGTGCGACGTTCGCCTTTAAAACGGATGCCGATCCCGCGCATCAGTTTTTCAGCGTCATAATATTCGCTGAACGCGTGGATCGAAAGGCGGTCGGGCGGTGTATCGTTTGTATCAGTCATGCTCGCGCCTTTGCCGTAAAGCGCCTGCTAAGGCAATGGTCGATACGCTCTCAGTTTGACAGAGCTGGAACAATCCACATCAGCGACATCGACACAATCGCCAGCAATAAAGAGAAACCCAGCACGTAACGAACACCATGGTTTTTCACGCCGCCACTGGCTTCAGTTTCCGTCAATTCATCATGATCGTGCAAATGCTTCACTGGATTTTCTCCTGAAAATGCCATCGCGTGATACACGATATAACAGTTTCAAACGAATTAGGCGAATCCGCGCCTATCCCGCGTCCAGATCATAAAATTCGGCGATCAGGATTTTGATATCTTGTGCCGGTTCAAAGTTGGTTTTCCGCACTTCGAAACGGGTCGGGCTTATTTTCTTCACGCCGGTCATACACATGCTTAATAGGTTATCGGGCTTTTCCTTGTCGATGACGAGACGGAAATCCTTGATCGGGCCTTTCCAGTTCGCACCGGAGGTTAGCACATAATCCAGCCAATGTTCCATATAGGCGACGCCATAATCATCGCCGCGCGCAGCTGCCTTTTTCTTGTTGGCGGCATAACGTTTGTCAAAACCGGCAAGGAATGCTTTGTCGATGCAATAGGCGGCGGCATAGTCCTTGAAACCCATACCGGGGTCTTTGCGATATTCCGCATTCAGCGCGCCACCAACACTACCACCTGCAATTGGTTGATAGCTGTGTTCGACACTGATCGTCTTGCCCGCCGGGAACATCTGTTTGCGCGTGACATGCGCTTGAATTTGCCAATTGGGGGCGTGATAGTCGCTGTCAGCATCCTTACGCAGCAGGCCCTCGGCGACAAGTTTTGCTTTTTCAGCAGCGCTTAGCGGCTCGATAAATTTCTGGTCAAATTCATAATCGTCCCAATAGCGGATTGGCCATTTCAGGTCCTTTAGGCGCTGTGCCAGATTCTTTGCAGCGGGACGGTCAGCAAGAACGATCTCTTCGCGATAGGCCAGATCGGCGGCTTTGCCATCGATCAGCGTCTTGAATTTCAGCTGATCTTTCCAGTCCGAAAACGAGGATGATTCGATATAGCCTTCAAGGACCTGGGGGATTGGCGGCAAGGGAAAGCTAACCAGCGTTTCGATGTCGTTCGCCGATGTGTTCGTGTAACGATATTTCACCCGTACCAGCGCCCGCGATAAGAACAAATCCTCGCTGTCCATGCTGACCGCATCATTCTGCGTCAATCCAAGCCCGCCAAGCCCGATGGCTGCGGAACTGTCGTTTGCGGAGCTTGACGTGGCTAGGCAAGCAAGCGCGGCTGCGAAAACAAACTTCTTCATGTCTGCATCATGCCATGCCAAGGGGCAGAAATGAAAGCAGGAATTTATGATGCGATAGTCCTTGGCGCTGGCGGCGCTGGGTTGATGTGTGCGCTGACCGCCGGACAAAACGGGCGGCGCGTGCTGGTGATCGATCATGCCAGCGGGCCGGGGAAGAAAATCCTGATCTCTGGCGGCGGACGCTGCAATTTCACCAATGTGAACGCGACAAGCAACAACGCGCAGGAACGTTATCTATCGGCGAACCCGCATTTCGCCAAATCGGCTTTGGGGCGTTATACGCCGCAGGATTTTATTGAACTGGTCAGCGCGCACAATATCGCGTTCCATGAAAAGACGTTGGGGCAGCTGTTTTGCGATGGCAGCGCGAAGCAGATCGTCTCGATGCTGATGGATGAATGCGACAAATCGGTCAGCGCGGGCGGTCATGTCGATTTCGCCTTTGGGCTGGATGTCCGCGAAGTATCGCATGACGGCGGCGTCTTTCATGTCCGTTATGGCAATTTGACTGCCGCTACCCCGCGCCTGATTATCGCCACCGGTGGGCCGAGCATCCCGCAAATGGGGGCGAGCGGTTGTGCTTATGATCTGGCGCGGCAATTCGGCCTGAAAGTCGTCGAGCCGCGCCCTGCTTTGGTACCCTTGACGCTCGGCGGAGACGATGTGCTGTTTCGCGAGCTATCGGGCGTGTCGGCAGATGTGGTCGCACGGCATAACAAAACGGCGTTTCCAGAAGCCGCATTGTTCACGCATCGCGGGCTCAGCGGCCCTGCGATCCTGCAAGTCAGCAGTTACTGGCGGCCGGGGGACGCGATCAACATCGACTTCCTGCCCGGCGATGATGCAACTGAGACCTTGCTGGCCGCGAAAAAGGCAAACCCCAGGGCGACCATTCGATCGACGCTAGACAAACATCTGCCCGCGCGATTGTCCGAAGCGCTTGCCGGACGGCTAGCGCTCAATGGCAATCTGGCCGACCAAAGCGACCGCAAGCTGGCAGACGCTGGCGCACAATTAAGTAAATGGCCCTTCACCCCCAATGGCAGCGAAGGCTTTGCCAAGGCCGAAGTCACCCTAGGCGGCGTATCCACCGCCGAACTATCGCAACAGACGATGGAAGCCAAACGCGTCCCCGGCCTGCATTTCATCGGCGAGGCGGTGGATGTCACCGGCTGGCTAGGCGGATACAACTTCCAATGGGCCTGGTCGAGTGGAGCCGCTGCCGGTTTAGCAGTTTAGCGGTTCCAATAGCTTGGGGCAGAGGCTGCGGTTTAAGCAGCTTTCTTCCGCGACGCTTTCTTGCGATCATTCGGGTCCAGCAAAGCCTTACGAATACGGATATTCTTTGGCGTTACCTCGACCATTTCGTCGTCGTCGATATAGGCGATGGCTTGTTCCAGCGTCATGACCTTTGGCGGGGTCAGGCGGATGGCGTCGTCTTTTCCGGTGGAGCGGAAGTTGGTTAGCTGCTTCGACTTCATCGGGTTGACTTCAAGGTCATCAGGCTTGGCGTTTTCGCCGATAATCATGCCTTCGTACAAAGCTTCACCGGGCGAAACGAACAGGATGCCGCGTTCTTCCAATGGGCCAAGCGCATAGGCAACCGCGTCGCCATTGCCGTTTGAGATCAACACGCCGCATTTGCGGCCTTCAATCGGGCCGCGGTGCGGGCCGTATTTTTCAAACAAACGGTTCATAATGCCGGTGCCGCGCGTGTCGGACAGGAATTCACCGTGATAACCGATCAGGCCGCGTGACGGGGCCGAGAAGGTAATCCGCGTTTTGTTGCCGCCCGATGGGCGCATGTCGGTCATTTCGCCTTTGCGGATCGCCATTTTCTCAACGACGGTGCCGGAATATTCGTCATCAACGTCGATAACGACCTGCTCATAGGGCTCTGTGCGGTTGCCGTTTTCGTCTTCGCGGTACAGCACGCGTGGACGCGAAATGCCGAGTTCAAAGCCTTCACGGCGCATCGTTTCGATCAACACGCCCAGCTGAAGCTCGCCGCGTCCTGCGACTTCAAAGCTATCACGGTCTTCGGCTTCGGTCACTTTAATCGCCACGTTGCTTTCGGCTTCGCGCAACAAACGGTCGCGGATCATGCGGCTGGTCACTTTTGTGCCTTCACGGCCCGCCATTGGCGAATCGTTCACCGAGAAACGCATCGACAATGTCGGCGGATCGATGGGCTGTGCGTGCAGCGGCTCGGTTACGCTGGGTTCGGCGATGGTGTCGGCCACCGTCGCGGTGGTCATGCCGGCGATGGAGATGATGTCGCCAGCTTTTGCTTCGTCAACAGGCACACGTTCCAAACCGCGGAACGACATGATTTTCGATGCGCGGCCCGATTCAACGATTTTGCCATCGGGCGAAAGTGCGTGGATCTGTTGGTTGACCTTCACTGTGCCGGAAAGCACCAAACCGGTCAGGATACGGCCAAGGAAATTGTCGCGATCCAGCAACGTTACGAGCATTTTGAACTCACCGTCAACATCCGCCTTTGGCTCTTTGACGTGTGAAACGATGGTTTCAAACATTGGCGTCAACGTGCCTTCTCGGCGCGCTGGATCGGCGGATGCATAACCATTACGGCCAGAAGCATAAAGCACAGGGAAATCAAGCTGTTCGTCGGTCGCATCGAGCGATACGAACAGGTCGAACACTTCGTCGAGCACTTCCTGAATACGTTCGTCTGGGCGGTCAACTTTGTTGACCACAACGATAGGACGCAGACCAAGCGCGAGGGCTTTGCCGGTGACGAACTTTGTCTGCGGCATTGCACCTTCGGACGAATCGACCAGCAAAATCACGCCGTCGACCATCGACAAGATGCGCTCTACTTCGCCGCCAAAATCGGCGTGTCCAGGCGTATCAACAATATTGATCCGCGTGCCTTCCCACTCGACCGACGTGCATTTCGCCAGAATCGTGATCCCGCGTTCCTTTTCCAGATCGTTCGAATCCATGGCGCGTTCTTCGATCCGCTGGTTATCGCGGAACGTGCCGGATTGGCGGAAAAGCTGGTCAACAAGGGTGGTTTTGCCATGATCGACGTGCGCGATGATGGCGATATTACGCAGAGACATTTTTAAGCCTTTTGGGAATGAGAGGCAGAAATTTCCGCCGTGTTGGCCGCGCCCTTAGCGATTTTTTCGCTGCGGCGCAACAAAGGAGGTGCTTGTTGCCCGCAAAGTTATCGGCCATCGGTTATCGGATGCTCACGCGGCTAATTCCTGACCGTTTCGTTCTGCTGCTTGTCGGCGCAATGGCCCTTGGCTGGCTGTTGCCGGTTTCGGGTGGTGGGCTGGCGATTGCGCAAAGCGTCAGCAGCGTGAGCATTTTTGCTTTGTTCTTTCTCCACGGGCTACGCCTGCCGCGTGCCGAGGTCGTGAAGGCGGCGAAAGGCTGGAAATTGCAAGGGGCGATGCTGGCGTTTACTTTTGTCGCGATGCCTTTTGCGGCGTGGGTAATGGCGAAATCGGTTGGTGTGGTTTTTCCGGCGGCGCTCTTAACCGGACTGTTATACTGCGCGATGTTGCCGTCGACGGTGCAGTCGGCGATCAGCTATTCGTCGATCGCGGGCGGCAATGTTGCCGCCTCGGTGGTGGGGGCGGCAGTCTCTAACCTTGCTGGAATCCTTGTGACGCCTTTGTTGGTGGCGTTGGTGATCGGTGCGGCGTCGGGAGTTTCGCTTGGTAGTGACACATTGCTCCGCATTGCCACGATGCTGCTGCTGCCCTTTGCCATTGGGCAGTTGGCGCAAGGCATGTTGGGCACATGGGCGCATCGGCAAAAGTCGCTGTTGTCGTTTTTTGACCGGCTGGTGATCGTGATCGCGGTCTATGTTGCCTTTGCCGGTGCGGTAACAAGCGGCAGCTTAGCGTTCCTGACACCAACCAATTTGGCTTTGCTGCTGTGCGCGGTCGCGTTTTTGTTGCTGTTTGCCTTTGGTGCCGCTGCTGGGCTTGGCCACGCATTCAGGTTCAATCGCGCCGATAGAATATCGCTGATCTTTGCCGGGGCGCACAAAAGCATCGCTACAGGCGCGCCGATGGCGGCGATCTTGTTTGGCAACGAGGCAGGGCTGATCCTGCTGTCCGCCATCATCTACCACATCGCCCAGCTGCTGGTGTCCGCGCCTTTGGCTCAGCGTTTGCGACAAGGAGTGTCCCAATAGGGAGAGTCCCTAATGGGACAGTCCTTGCTAAAGTGTCCTTAGCGCCTCGGCGGGCCTTGCAGCAAGGATTGGCAGCGAACCGAGGATGCCGAGCAAGAATGTCAGCCCGGCTCCGCCAATCAGCGTGATCGCCAACACAGTGGGATCAGGCGAAAAGCCGAAGTCGAATATCTGCACGACCACGTACCAGCCAGCACCAAGTCCCAAAGCCAGCGCCAACAGGCCGAGTGTTATCGCCAATATGCCATATTCCATCGCCTGCGCGCCAAGGATCTGGCGGCGGGTTGCGCCGAGCAATTTCAAGATAACACTGTCGTAAATGCGCGATTGGCGCGCCGCCGCGATGGCACCGACCAGCACCGCAATCCCGGCAAAGATCGCAATCGAGGCCGCTGCTGCAATCGCCTGCGCCATTTGCGTTAGCAAAGTCGACACTTGGCTGACGACATCACCGACTTCGATCAACGACGAAGACGGGAAGGCGGGTGGAATCGATTTGGCCAATGCGCGTTCCGCCGCTTTGTTGACGGTCAGCGTCGCGACCATATTATGCGGGGCGGCGTCGAAGCTGCCGGGGGAAAATACCAAGGCATAGTTCAGCCCAAAATTTTCCCATTTCACTTCGCGCAGCGTGGCAATTTTGGCCTGCACCTCAACGCCCAAGACGTTCACCGTCAGCGTGTCTCCCACACCCACGCCGAGCGATTCCGCCACGGGCAGGTCGAGCGATACCAATGGCGGCCCTTTGTAATCGGCGGCCCACCATTTGCCCGATATCACTTCGCTGCCGGCGGGGACGATGCCGCTATAGGTTAACCCGCGATCACCGCGCAGTACCCATGCGCCCTTGGGAAGTTCCGCCAGTTGATCGACGCGTTGGCCGCCAAATTCGGTGATTGTGCCGCGCAAAGCGGGGATCATATTGACCTGCGCTTTACGGTCAGCGGCGGTCACCATATCGCCAAATTCGGTGGCGCGATCACGCGGGATATCGAGCACGAAAAAGCTGGGTGCACGCTCGGGCACGCTATTGCGGATTTCGTTGTTGATGCTGGTCTGGATCGTCGCTAGCGTGACAAACAAGGTGAGGCCTAGACCCAAGGCGACGACCAGCGCCTGTGTGTGCGAACCCGGGCGGTGGAGATTGGCCAGCGCCAAACGCGGCAGCGGCGCCTTTGGACGGGGCAGGCGGGTTGCGATGCGGCGCATTCCCCAGGCTATGCCGGTGAGCAACAGCAACAGTCCAAAGGCTGCACCAACAAACGCCAGCGAGAATAAAGGCTCGCGTGCGCTGCCCACGGCGAGAGCGACAATGGCTGCAATCGATGCAGTCACCCATAAAACTGCCCGGCGGTCAGTGCGCCCCGCGCTTTCGACAACCGCGCGGAACAATCCAGCGGCAGGCACGGTGCGTGCGCGTGCCAGCGGCGGCAACGCAAAAGCAAAAGCGATTAGCAGACCATAGGCCGCACTCGCCAAAAGCGGGGCGGGGTAAAGCGCGAAACCGGGCGCAACGGGCAAAATGTCGCCCGCGACCCAGCCTATGACTTGCGGTAAGACGCTGCCCACGGCCAACCCCAACAGGATGGCGAGCATAGCGACGGCGAAAATCTGCATCATATAGATGCGAAAAATCACCTGACTGTCCGCGCCATTGACTTTCAACGTCGCGATGCTGGCGCGTTTGCTTTCCAGATAGCTGCCAACGCCATTGCCGACGCCGATGCCTGCGATGACCAATGAGGCGAGGCCAACCAGCGTCAAAAGCTGCCCCATGCGTTCGATAAAGCGGCGCGTTCCGGGCGCGCCGTTGGAGCGGTCAGCCACTTCCCATCCGGCATTGGGAAAGGCAGTGGTCAGCTGTTTTGTGACGCCAGCCGGGTCTTCATCGGCGCGCAGTTTGATGCGGTATTTGGACTCGAACATACTGCCGGGTTGGATCAGTCCGGTTGCGGGCAATTGTGATAGCGGGATGATTGCTACTGGCCCGACGGTGAAGCCTTCGCCAAGCCGATCTGGCTCGTTTTTGATGATTCCTGTGATGATAAAACCAGCTTCACCAAAACGAATGTTGTCGCCGACTTTTACGTCAAGGCGATTAGCCAGCGACGGACCGATAAAGATGCCATTGGCAGGCTGTGTCCGGAATTGCAGATTATGGGGTTCGATCTCCAACTTTCCATAAAGCGGATAGGTGCCATCGATAGCTTTGAGTTCAGCGAGCACGCTGTCGGTGCCAATTGCCATCGCGCGCATCCGCACCGTTTGGGATAACTTTCCAGCCTTGCGGAATGCCGCCAGCTCGGCCTCGGTAGCTTCGCGCTGGGCAATGCTGATCTGA